>NZ_JBNHHB010000064.1:0-28789 GCF_059091905.1 Arthrobacter sp. Dra40 | reverse complement strand
GGTGGGTGGGCTGCGGTCCGGCGGAAGATCCGGCGCGCCCTGCGCCGGAAGCGCGGCCGGTGCCGGAGTCGGGAGCGGGGACATTTTTCGGCTTGATGATCGGCAGCATCCCCGCCTGCGGAGTCGTGGGCGACAGGGATTCCTGGTCCGGGTCCTTGTCCTGCACTCCCCCTCCGTTCTGCGTTACCGCCACCATGATGGCGGCGTCGTTGATCAGGTTAAATCCTTGCACACCCCGCTGGGAGCTGGGAGGACACCGGGAAGGCGTCGAGAGCCGCGTCACCTCTCGCTGATGCCACCGCTCACGACGTCGATGCTGAACTCCCGCGTGCGGCTCGCCACTGCGGTACTGCCGAACGTGCCGTTCACGGGGACGGCCGTGCACGTGAAGGAAACGGTAAAACCGCCGACCGCTGCGTCGTCGGCTGTTACGGTGCGGATTGGATGAAGGTAACGGGCTTCGCCGCCCGGCCCGAGCTCCTGAGCGGGAAAATCTGCTGCGTTGTCGAACCCGCCGGTCAGCTGCACCCTGGAGTTTTGCGGCCCCAGTAACCGGGCCCGTCCGGCGAAGACCAGCACGTCGCCGGCGCGGTAGCCCGGATGCGGCGGGCCAACGGGCCTGCTGTGGATGGCATGCAGCACCATATCGAAGCGCAGCGGATAATCGCTCGCCACCGGCAGCGGTCCTGTTGGCGGTGCGGGCCCTGCGGTTTCGCCGTCTGCCCGGGCGGTCACCGCTCCGCGCGGCCACGCCGCCAGCAGCAGGCCCGGCTCCGCTGTGGCGTAAACGAGCTCACGGCCGCCCTGCCGCTGGTACAACACACCGATGCGTCCGTCCGGCAGTCGAACCGCAAAAGGCCCGCTGGCACCGCTCCCGTAGAGCGTGAGCTTGTGCGGCCAGGAGGTCCCGTCGTCGTGCGACAGGCTTAGCACCACGTTCCGGTGCAGCACGGGATCCTGGCAGTTGGCAGCGAGCAACCAGCGGCGGGTTGCCGGCGCCGCCAACCCGCCCACCGCAGGCAGCCCGTCGAAGCGGACCAAGGAGCCGGCGCTCCCGGGATCCGTCAGCTCCTCCACTGGTTCCAGCGGCCCGTAGCTGTGCCCACCGTCCTCCGATACTGCCGCCAACCGGTTGGGCGACGTCCACGAATGCAGCAACACCCGCCCGTCGGCGAGGCAAACGGCTGTGCTCCCGCCGGCGTCCGCGGCCTCCCCGCTGGGCGCTTGGATGGGCCCTGGGGTGGCCAGCGGCTGTCCGACCGTCCAGGTATCGCCGTGGTCGTCGCTGTAGCAGGAAACAGGTGTTTCCCGCCCGCCGCCCGCCGCTACGGCCAGCTGGACCAGCAAGCGTCCCGCATACCTGCCTGCATGCAGGCAGGTGCCGGACCCGGCATCGGCCAGGTTCGGGATGGTGTCCGAGGCCGGCCGCGGGGTGACCGACCGGTGCTGCCAGGTGGCGCCGTCGTCGTCGGAAGAGAGCAGTTCCATGTGGCGGGCCCGGGCGCGTTCAGTGCCCGCTGCACTGCCACGGCCTGTGGCGACGCACGCCAGGAAGATCCGTCCGGTCTCCGGGTCCGAGAGCAGCCCTACCCTCTGCGCCGGCTGCCCGGCGGTGTCGGCCCATGCCACCTGCTGCGGCTCCCACGTGGCGCCACCGTCAAAACTCCGGCGCACCAGCAGATCACCGGACCTGCGGGGCCGATCCTGCCCGCCCAGGCCGGAGTACGCGGCGATCGCGCTGCCGGCTGGAGTCACAGCGAGCGCCGGAGACCGGTACCGGTGGTAGCCGCCCAAGCCCCGAATGGCGAGGACCTGTTCCATTCCTCCACGGTACCGGTCGCGGCACGGGGAGGTCAGGGGCAGTGCGACACGCCGGTCACGTCCGGTTGCCTAGCCCAACCATCAGTCAGGATGTGAACTGAAGCACATGTTGCGGTTCTGCCTCGCACCCCTCTGATGAAAGGACGCCCGACGATGAGTTGGTTGGACCGATCGCATACGATCGCCCCTCCGGGCTTCAACCGCTGGCTGATTCCGCCGGCGGCCCTGGCCGTGCACTTGTGTATCGGCCAGGCCTACGCCACCAGCGTTTACAAGAACGCGCTGGTGGCCCACTTCAACGTGAGCCTGACCGAGATCGGCATCATCTTCTCCATCGCCATGGTGATGCTGGGGCTTTCCGCCGCCGTGATGGGCACCTGGGTGGACCGCAACGGTCCGCGGATGGCGATGTTCACGTCCGCCGTGTTCTGGAGCACCGGCTTCCTGGTGGGTTCGCTGGGCATCTTCTCCGAACAGCTGTGGCTGGTCTATCTGGGCTACGGCGTGATCGGCGGGATCGGGCTGGGCATCGGCTACATCTCCCCGGTATCCACGCTGATTAAGTGGTTCCCGGACCGCCCAGGCCTGGCCACCGGAATGGCGATCATGGGCTTTGGCGGCGGCGCGCTGATCGCGAGCCCGGTCTCCACCGCGCTGCTGCAGTTCTACGACCCCAGTTTTGACGGGACTCCGGGCTGGGTGGCCAGCGGCGACGCCGTGGGCAAGCTGTTCCTGACGCTGGCCGTGATCTACCTGGCCTATATGCTCTTCGGTGCCTTCACCATCAAGGTTCCGGCAGCCGACTGGAAACCGGCCGGCTTCGATGCGTCGAAGGTCAAGGCCAAGGCCTTGGTGACCACCGCGAACGTTTCCGCGAAGAATGCCATCAAGACCCGCCAGTTCTGGCTGGTGTGGATCGCGCTGTTCTGCAACGTCACGGCAGGCATCGGCATTCTGGAACAGGCCTCCCCGATGATCCAGGACTTCTTCCGCCAGCCCGACGGCGTATCGCTGGTCTCAGCGGGCGTCGCGGCCGGATTTGTGGGACTGCTCTCGATTGCGAACATGGGCGGCCGGTTCGTCTGGTCCACAACCTCCGACTACCTGGGGCGCAAGAACAACTACATGCTGTATCTGGGCGTCGGCGCTGCACTGTATGTGGTGCTCGCCCTCTTCGGCCACTCCTCCACCGGACTGTATGTGCTGCTGGCAGCCGTCATCATCAGCTTCTACGGCGGCGGATTCGCCACCGTTCCGGCTTACCTGCGCGACCTGTTCGGCACCTTCCAAGTGGGCGCCATCCACGGCCGCCTGCTCACGGCCTGGTCCGCCGCGGGAATTGCCGGGCCGCTGATCGTCAACGCTTTCCTGGACGCCCAGGGCAAGCCAGGCGAGCTGACGGCACAGGCCTACCAACCGGCCCTGCTCACCATGGTGGGCCTGCTCGTCGTCGGTTTCATTGCCAACCTGATGGTCAAGCCGGTGGACAGCAAGTACCACGAGGCGCCGGCCAAGGACGCCGGCGAAGCCGTGATGGCCGGGAAGGAGGACTGACATGAAGAAAGCCCAAGTAGCCCTCGGCTGGGTGCTGGTCGGTGTGCCGCTGCTCTACGGCGTCAGCCAGACCCTGTTGAAGGTGTCCGCCCTCTTCGGCTGACCCTTCCGGCGCCTCGCCGGAATCCGGTAAGTGCGTAGCCCGCCTGCAGGCCCGGTTCCCGTGGATCCGGGCCTGTTGCTTGACAGCCGAACGGCCGGCCGTAGCGTTGGAAATGCCATGGAGTGGTTCAGCGCCGAGGGGTTCGAGCTGGCGCGGCAGGTGCTGCAGCGGGGCATCGCCGCGGTGTTCCTGATTGCCTTCGCCTCCGCGCTGGCCCAGTTCCCGGCCCTGCTGGGTGAACACGGGCTGCTGCCCGTGCCCCGCTTGCTGGAGCGTCGCATGCCGCGCGGCTTCACCCTGTTCCGCTGGGGATATACCGACCGCCGGCTGCGCGCGGTGGCTTGGTCCGGTGTCGCAATTTCAGCCCTCTTGGTGGCCGGCCTGCCCCAGCTGGGACCGCCGTGGGTCCCCCTGGCCGCGTTCCTGGCCCTGTGGTTCCTGTACATGTCGCTGGTGAACGTGGGCCAGACGTTTTATGGTTTCGGCTGGGAGACCCTGCTGCTGGAGGCAGGCTTCCTCGCTGCTTTTCTGGGCTCAAACGAGGTGGCGCCCCCGGCACCGGTGTTGTGGCTGTTCATCTGGCTGGTGTTCCGGCTGGAATTCGGCGCCGGCATGATCAAGATGCGCGGCGATAGGGTCTGGCGGGACCTGACCGCCCTCTACTACCACCACGAGACCCAGCCAATGCCGAATCCGGCCAGCTGGTTCTTCCATCACCTGCCCAAGCCGCTGCACAAGGTGGAGGTGGCCGGCAACCACTTCGCCCAGCTGGTGGTGCCGTTCTTCCTGTTCTTCCCGCAGCCGGTGGGCAGCATTGCTGCAGCGATTGTGATCGCCACGCAGCTGTGGCTTGTGGCTTCCGGGAATTTCGCCTGGCTGAACACCCTGACCATCCTGCTCGCCTTCTCGGCCGTGTCCGACGCTGCGGTGCAGGCAGTCCTGCCGGTCGGCGACTTCACGCCCCGGTACCAGCAGGAACCGGTGTGGTTCACCGTGGTGGTGCTCGCGGTCAGCGCCCTGCTGGTGTACCTGAGCTATTGGCCGCTGAAGAACCTGTTCTCCCGGCACCAGCTGATGAACGCCAGCTTCAACAGCTGGCATCTGGCCAACGCCTACGGCGCCTTCGGGTCCATCACGCGGGAACGCTATGAAGTGGTGGTGGAAGGCTCCGCCGACGGGGTCCGCTGGCGCGAGTACGGGTTCAAGGGCAAGCCCGGAGACCCGCAGCGGATGCCACGGCAGTTCGCGCCTTACCACTTGAGGCTGGATTGGCTGATGTGGTTCCTGGCACTCGGCTCCCGCGGCGAAAGCTGGTTCATTCCGTTGCTGCGGCGGCTGCTGGAAGCCGACAAGGCCACGCTGAAGCTGCTCAGGCACGATCCGTTCGGCGGAGAACAACCCGTATTCGTGCGCGCCACCCTGTACCACTACCGGTTTTCCACGTGGGCGGAAAAGCGGAGCACCGGTCAGTGGTGGATCCGACGCGAGTCCGGGCAGCTGGTGCCGCCGCTTTCCCGCCCGCGCACCGCGGAATAACCCGGGCCGCCTGAAGGTTGCCGCCTGTAACGCACAATATGCATACGCATAGATAGCTACTCAGAACAGAGGAAAGGCGGCCACCGCGTGGCGCAGACACTTGAACTCGGGCTGGACACCTTCGGGGATGTCACCACCGGAGCGGGCGGACAGCTCCTGCCGCATGACCAGGTCATCCGGAACGTCATCGCCGAAGCCAAGCTCGCCGACGAGGTGGGTCTGGACTTCATTGGCATCGGCGAACACCACCGCGAGGACTTCGCCGTGTCCGCACCGGATGTGGTGCTGGCGGCGATTGCCGGCCAAACCAACCGGATCCGGTTGGGCTCGGCCGTGACCGTGCTCAGCTCCGACGACCCCGTCCGGGTCTTCCAGCGCTTCTCTACGCTCGACGCCGCTTCCGGCGGCCGCGCCGAAGTCATTCTGGGCCGCGGCTCCTTCACGGAGTCCTTCCCGCTGTTTGGCCTGGACCTGGCCGACTATGACGTCCTTTTCGATGAGAAGCTCCATCTGTTCACCGAACTGCTGAAGGAAGAACCCGTCACCTGGGCCGGCCGCACCCGGCCCCGGCTGGACAACAAGCGGGTCTACCCGCCCACCGCCTCCGGCAATCTCAAGACGTGGATCGCCGTCGGCGGCACTCCGCAGTCGGTGGTCCGCGCTGCGCACTACGGCCTGCCGCTCATGCTCGCCATCATCGGCGGCGCACCCATGAACTTCGCGCCGTTTACGGATCTCTACCACCGCGCGCTGGACCAGTTCGAGAAGCCCGCACTGCCCATCGGCGCCCACTCCCCCGGCTACATCGCGGAGACGGACGAACAGGCCCGCGAGGAGATGTGGCTGCCCTATGCCGACATGCAGGAGCGGATCGGCCGCGAGCGCGGCTGGAGCCGGATGACCCGCAGCCAGTTCGAAGCCGAGGCGGGTCCCGACGGCGCCCTGTTCGTCGGCTCCCCGGAGACCGTGGCCACCAAGATCGTGAAGGTCGCCAAGGGCTTGGGGCTCGCGCGCTGGGACATGAAATACAGCCTGGGCACCCTCCCGCACGAGAAACTGATGAACTCCATCGAGCTCTACGGCACCAAAGTGGCTCCCATGGTCCGGGAGCAGCTGGCCCTGTAGGGAACGCATCTGCGGTTAAAGTGCGACGCCGGCGGGAGACTTGTCAGGGGAAGTCTCCCGCCGGCGTCGTACGCGGCTGTATGCCTGGGTCAGACCTTGGCCGGGCGGCGTTCGCCAAGCTCCTCGGTGGGCACCTTGTAGGTTTCCCGGGCGGTCAGAGCGGACACCGAGGCAATGACCGCGATGACGGCGGTAAAGATGCTCGTGGCAACCCAGCCGCCCTCTTGGAGGCCGCCGACAGCGGCCACGATGGACGGCGCGAAGCCGGCCATCAGGAAACCGATCTGGGTGCCGATGGCCAAGCCGGAGAACCGGACCTTGGCACTGAACATCTCCGCGTAGAAGGACGGCCAGACGGCGTTGGCCGCCGCATAGGCGCAGGAGAAGACCAGTACCGACAGGGTGAACTGGAGCAGGGTGTTGCCCGATTCCATCGAAAGCAAGTAGAAGGGCATGATGACCGCGCTGCCCAGCGCGCCGTAGATGAACACCGGTTTCCGGCCGATCCGGTCCGCGAGCTTGCCGAAAAGCGGCTGCGTGAAGAGTGCGCCGATATTGCCTGCGACCACCAGCCACAGGGTGATGCCTTCGTCGACGCTGCCGACTTCGGCACCGTACTTGATCGCCAAGGTGCCGTAGACGGTGGAGACCGCGGCGATGAAGGCACAGCAGATCACCCGCAGCACGTCGCGCCAGTGGTCTTTGAGCAGCACACTGACCGGCAGTTTCGCGATCTCGTTGTTCGCCTTGGCTGCTTCGAAGGTGGGGGTTTCGTGCAGCGAGCGGCGGATGAAGTAGGTGACGATGACGACGACGGCGGAGAGCCAGAACGGAATCCTCCAGCCGATGCCGTACTTGATCTCGTCCGGCAGGGCGACCACCGGGATGAAGACCAGGGCGGCAAGGATCTGCCCGCCCTGGGTGCCGGTCAGGGTCCAGGAAGTGAAGAAGGAGCGGCGGTTGTCCGGCGCATGCTCCAGGGTGAGCGAACTGGCGCCGGCCTGCTCGCCCGCGGCGGAGAGGCCCTGCATCAGGCGGCAGAAGACCAGGATCGCCGGAGCCCACCAGCCGATGGTGTCGAAGTCGGGGATACAGCCGATGATGAAGGTGGCGGCACCCATCAGGATCAGCGTGAACATCAGCACCTTCTGGCGTCCGATCCGGTCACCAAAATGGCCGACAAAGACTGCCCCCACGGGCCGTGCGATGTAAGCGAAGCCGAAGGTCGCCAGCGACATAATTCCGGCCTGGGCGCTCTCGTCCGGGAAGAAGACGTGCGGGAAGATCAGCGCAGCCGCGGAGCCGAAAATGAAGAAGTCGTAGTATTCGACGGCGCTGCCCATGAAACTGGCCAAGGCCGCCTTTTTCGGCGTCTTGCCGTGAGGGGCGGCTGCCTCATCCTTTTGGTGAACGGTCATGATGCTCCTAGAAACTGCTGTGAGCAGTCCGCTCACAAAGCTTTGTGCGCCAGCCGCACGGGCGTGCACAAATCGAACGCAGACAAACGTAGCCCATCTCACAGGCGTTCCGCAATAACCCAACAACAGACGGCGAAACAAAGCGGAGACTGCAGCGTTGCCGCTCCAGTCTCCGCCCGCGCGACCCTCTTGCAGGTAATGGCAGTCCCGCACTGGCGGCATGCCCCGCCGTTATGGCACCGTGGCGGGCACGTCCTTCCCTGCGCTGGCCTCTTTGCGCCGCTTGACCAGTTGGCGCAGCGGCGGAAGGATCAGCGCGGCTGCTGCGATCAGCAGAAGCACCACGGCGATCGGACTGCTAAAGACGGACGCCCAGCCGTCCGTGAGCAGAGCCCGGCGTAGGTTGGCTTCCGCCAGCGGACCCAGGATCAAACCCAGCACAGCAGGACCCGGCGGGAAACCGAAGCGGAGCATGAACAGCCCGATAACTCCGAAGACCAGCATCATAAAGACGTCGAAAACGCTGTTGTTGATCGAGTAGGTGCCCACCATGCAAAAGACCAGTATGACCACCCAGAGGAAGTGGCTGGGCAACTCCAGCAACTTCACCACGCCCTTCATGCGAAGAAGGCTCAGCCCCAACGTCAGCACTGTGGCGATCAGCAAGATGGAAACCAGTGAGGCGATCAGATCCGGATGGCTGCTGAAGAGGCCTGGCCCGGGCTGAATGCCCCAGATCATCATGGAACCGATCATCACGGCCATCACCGAATCGCCGGGGACTCCCAAGGCCATGGTGGTGGTCACCGAGCCGCCCAGGGTCGCAGTGCTGGCAGTGTCCCCAGCGGTCAGGCCTTCCAGCGACCCCTTGCCAAATTCGTGTTTGCGTTTGGACGCCTTCTTAGCGTTGTCCCACGCGATGATACCGGCGATATCACCGCCGACGGCCGGTACCAGACCCACCACTGAGCCGGTGGCTGCGCCGATGCCCATTGGCTTGGACAGCCGTTTCATCAGCTTCCAGTCGGGCATCCACTGTCCCATCTGGGTAATAGGCGGCGCCTGCTGCGATGTGCGGTGGGTCAGGATCTGGTTCAAGACCTCTGCCACACCGAAGAACCCGATGATGACGGCGATGAACGGGATTCCGCCGTTGAGTTCCAAGATGCCGAGGGTAAACCGCTGGTCGCCCGTGATCGGATCTCGGCCTACCGTGGCCAGGAAGAGGCCGAAAGCCCCGGCTGCCAATCCTTTGATGATCCGGCCCGAAGAGACACCGACCATCATGGTCAGGCCGAAGACCACCAGCGCGAACATCTCCGGCGGTCCGAACTGCATGGCGAAGGCAGACAGCGGGACCGCCGCTACGGCCAGGATCGCAATGCCCCAGAGCATGCCAAAAGCGGAACCGAAGGCGGAAGTGGTCAGCGCCAACCCCGCCTTGCCCTGCCTGGCCAGCGGATAGCCGTCGAAGGTGGTGGAGATAGAAGCAGGGGTACCAGGGGTGTTGATCAAGATGGCAGGAACCCGGTCGCCAAACTGGGCGGCCACGTAGATGGTCAGCAGCATGGCGAGGCCCTGGGTGGGCTCCATCGTCAGGGTGAATCCGCTGGCCAGGGCCACGGCCATGGTGGCAGTGACCCCCGGGAAGGCACCCACGAGCATGCCGATGAGGATCCCGATGCCGATAACCAGCAGGGTATCCGGGGCCAGGACTGCGGCGATGCCGTCCGTAATGGGCGAGGCAGCAATGGGGATCATAGGGGTACTCGCAATGCGACGATGAAGAGAAAATGGAGGACGGCTGCCAGGACTGCCGGGAAGAGCAGCAGCGCCCTCCAGCTCCGCACTCCGTAGAGGGCAACCAGTGCGGCGACAGCCGCGAACGTGACCAGCCAGAACTGCAGGACATTCCACAGCAGCAGGTAGCCCACCAGGACGACGCCGGTTCCGGCCAGCCGGGCAACGCCCCACCAACTGAGTCGATCGGGGATGTCCGCCGGTCGAACGCCGCGCAGCACGTTGGCAAACACCAGCAGCGCACCGAAAACTATCAGGCCCCAGGCGACCATTTGGGGCCAAAACTGCGGCCCCAATTCTGTAGTGACGCCCGAGTGGATCTGCTGGGCCATGAGAAGGACGGCAACACCTGAACCAATCGATGCCGCGACGGGCACTAGTTCGCGCATCCGGTAGGAGCGGTCCTTTAGCAGTTCGCCGGACGGCGGGTGCAGATGGGCGTCAGCATAATTCTGCACCGTGCCATCCTCCACGTCCGGCCTTGCGGGCCGCCCGCCGGACCCGCCAGACCCGGCAGGTAAATTCTCTTGGATATTCATGAGCGGTTTCCTTTATTGGTCGCCGTGCCTGCCGGGGGGTCCTCCGGCAGGCACGGCCGGGCGGCTATTTGCCCTGCGCTGCCTGAATCCACGGACCGTAACGATCGGCTTCCGCCTGCAGGAAGGCAGCCATCTCCTCGGAGTTCTTGGCGGTGGGCACCAGATTCGAGTTTTCGATCACGGTCCGGAACTTTTCGTTGCCCACGGCTGTTTCCAGGGCGTCGGAAAGCTTTTTCACCACTTCCTCCGGGGTTCCCGCCGGAGCCATGATGCCAGTCCAGGACGCATTTTGAAGGTCGATTCCTTCTTCCTTCAAGGTGGGGACATCGGGGTTACTGGCAACCCGCTCCTCGGTCAGCGTCGCCAGGTAGCGCAGCTTGCCGGCGTCCACCTGGGTTTTTTGGGTGCCGATAGCGTCAATCGAGAAGGAAACATCTCCGGCGGCCGCTGCGGCCACAGCGGGCGCGGATCCGTCGAACGGAACGCCCTTCAGCTCCACGCCGGCCAGTTCTTGGAAGCCCTGCATCGGAGAATCCCAGACCGAGCCGATGCCGGGGCTGGAGTACGTGACCTTGCCCGGGTTGGCCTTGGCGTCATCGATTAGGTCCTGCACCGATTTGTAGGGGCTGTCCACAGGAACCGCAATGGCACCGGGGCCTGCCAGCAACTGGCCGACCGGCACATAGTTTTTCGGGTCGATGTCGTAGTCCTGGAACTGCAGGGTGGCCAGTTCCACCCCCATCACGGAAAGGTTGTAGCCGTCCGGCTCCTGATCCTTCAGCCAGTTGTAGGCCACGGAGCCGTTCGCACCCGGGCGGTTCTCGACGATGATTTCAACGCCAAGCTCTTCTTCGAGCAGCGGCGCGACCGTGCGTGCGGAAAGGTCGCCGGAGCCACCGGCGGCCCAAGGCACAACAAGCCGGATGTCCTTCGATGGGTATTCGTCGCTTTCGGCGGACTGGCTGTTCGAGGCACAACCGGACAGCGCGAGCAGGGCGGCTGCGCCGACGGCTAGCGAACGGATGCTGGTTTTCATAACGGTGCTACTCCTTGTGATCGTGCTTCTGCAGTACCAAACCCCTTACGGGTCGCCAGGGCTGCAGGACAAGCTTCTGGAAGGAACTGAGAATGTGGTCCGCATGCAGTGGCAGCGCGCTGACGACCCGCAGCAACACCTGCCGCGAATTGCCAGGTCACATGTCTCGTTGACATATGTGCGCAAGGCGAACAGTTGTACTTATTTCGCACGCCGTTCCACAATGTAATCACTGTCACAACTTGGCGCAAGCGGTCTTGCCTTGTTGTGCGATATGCGTACAATTGTGCAGCAATCGAACGAAGGGTGTTCAGCATGTCAACGGTGGCGGAGTCGTTTTTGGTCGGACTCATCGGCGAAGGCATTACCGTGTCCTTGAGTCCGCCGATGCACGAGCGCGAGGCCGACCTGCAGGGCCTCCGCTACCTCTACCGGCCGGTGGACCTGACCGCTATCGAACGCCCCGCCGAATCGGTGGGCGAGCTGCTGAGGGCCGGCCGCGATCTAGGTTTCAGCGCCTTCAACATCACCCATCCGTGCAAGCAACTGGTGATGGAACACCTGGACGAGATATCCGACGATGCCCGGCGGCTGGACGCGGTGAACACCGTGCTCATCAACGAGGGCAAGTTCATCGGGCACAACACCGACTTTTCGGGCTTTGCCCAAGGCATGGAGCAGGGGCTCCCGGACGCAGCCCTGGATTCAGTGGTGCAGGTCGGCACCGGAGGGGCCGGGTCCGCCGTCGCCTATGCGCTGCTGAAAAAGGGTGTGCAGCAGCTGACATTGGTGGACCTGGATGCCGGACGCGCGGCGACCCGTGCAGCCGCACTGGTTGCCCTGTTCCCTGCCCAAAAGGTGGTTGCGGCCTCACCCGCTGACCTGCCTGATGCCCTGGCAACCGCCGACGGAGTGGTCAACGCGACCCCGGTAGGCATGTACATGCACCCGGGAGTGCCGGTTGAAACCTCACTGCTGGAGCCCAGGCACTGGGTCGCCGATGTGGTCTACCGACCGGTGGAAACCGAATTGGTTCAGGCCGCCACCGCCAAGGGCTGCCGGGTCCTGGATGGCGGGCATATGGCCGTAGGCCAAGCGGTGGACGCGTTCCGCCTGATCACCGGGGTCGAGCCCGATCCCGCCCGGATGCGCGCCCACTTCCTGGAGCTGGTGGCCACGGGCCGCTGACCTGACCACAATGAACGTACCGACCCGGAAGGTCCCCCTGTTGCGCACCTCTATTGCCACCGTCTGCCTGAGCGGCACTCTTGAGGAGAAGATGCAGGCCTGCGCCCGCGCCGGTTTCGACGGGATCGAGATTTTCGAACAGGATCTGATTGTCTCCCCACGGAGCCCGGAAGAGATCCGCGAGATGGCAACCAGTTTGGGCCTGAGCTTGGATCTTTACCAGCCGTTCCGCGACTTCGAAGGCGTGTCCGAGGAGCAGTTGCAGGACAATCTCTACCGGGCCGAGGCGAAGTTCCGCCTGATGACCTCGCTGGGCATGGACCTGATGCTGCTGTGCAGCAACGTGGGCACCGCAACCATCGACGACGACGAGCTGGCGGCCTCTCAGCTGCGCCGCCTCGGCGACCTGGCAGCCCGGTACGGGATCAGGATCGCCTACGAGGCCTTGGCCTGGGGCACTTTTGTCAATGACTTCGAACATGCCATGCGCATCGTGGACCTGGCTGGCCATCCCAACATCGGCACATGCCTGGACAGCTTCCACATTCTCTCCCGCGGTTGGGATCCGGCCGGGATCGAAAAGATCCCGGCAGAGAAAATCTTCTTCGTTCAGCTGGCAGACGCACCGGAACTGAGCATGGACGTCCTCTCCTGGAGCAGGCACTACCGGGTCTTCCCCGGTGAAGGCGCTTGGGAACTGCACAAGTTTCTGGGCCACCTGGTCCGCAGCGGCTACGACGGCCCGGTCTCCCTGGAAATCTTCAACGACGTCTTCCGGCAGGCCGATGAAGAACGGACCGCCGTTGATGCCATGCGGTCGCTGATCTGGCTAGAGGAGCGCACCTCGGTCCACCTGCAGGAAACCGACCCCGGGGCCACGTTTCCGATGCGCCTGGCAACCCTGCCACAGGTGGCCGAACCCACAGGTTTCAATTTCGCCGAGGTCAAGGCCGAAGACACCGGACACGTCCAGACCCTGCTGCGGCAGCTCGGCTTTGAGTTCCGCGGCCGGCACCGCACCAAGGACGTGCAGCTGTGGGTTCAGGGCCAGGCCAGGATCATCATCAACGAACAACAAGCCCGTGGGATCGAACCGACCATCGCAGCGCTGGGCTTTGACGTTGAAGACCCGGTGGCTGCAGCCTCGCGGGCGCTGCAACTGAAGGCCGTGCCGGTCCCTCGGCAAAGTCAGGCCAACGAAGAGGTGCTGCAGGCCGTGAGGGCACCGGACTCCACTGAGATTTTCCTGTGCCAGGCCACGCCGGACGGAACAGCGGCCTGGACCGACGAGTTCGAAACCACGGGGCCTACTGCTGCCGGCGGGGACTTGATTACCAGGATCGACCATGTGAACCTTGCCCAGCCCTGGCAGCACTTTGACGAGAGCGTCTTGTTCTACGAAAGCACTCTGGCCCTGGCGCCGCGGCCTTCGACCGAGGTCCCCAGCCCTGTCGGCCTGGTCCGCAGCCAGGTGATGGCGACAGAACACGGCGACGTCCGTCTCGCCCTGAACATTGCCCCGCTGGTGATGGAACAATCCGGACCCTCCGAGGCCTCCGCCTACCCCCAACACATCGCGCTGGCTTGCACGGATGTTGTCACCTTGGCCCGGAACGCGGTAGCTGCCGGGCTGGAGTTCCTGAAAATCCCGGCGAACTATTACGCAGACCTTCAGGCGCGCTTCCGCCTGGCCCCGGCGTTGCTTTCCACGCTGCAGGAGCTGAACCTTCTCTACGACCGCGACGAACAGGGTGAGTTCATCCACTTCTATACGGCTACCGTGGGCCGGGTCTTCTTCGAGGTGGTCGAGCGCCGCAACAGCTACGACGGCTACGGCGCACCAAATGCCCCGGTCCGTCTCTCCGCGCAATACCGATTGAGCAAACACGATTAGAATCGCTGGCAATGCCCGCATGTTCCGGGCGAGCCCCACCACGCAGACCCGGAGGAAATCGACATGGCCATGCTGCTGCAGGACGACGCCGCACACGATGCTCCGGCCTACTGGGTTAAATCAGTGGAGAAAACATTCGCCGTGCTGCTGGCGTTTACCTCAGACGAACCCCGGCTGACCATTACCAAAGTGGCAGCCAAGGCGGACCTCAGCCGGGCTGCAGCGCGCCGTTTCCTCCTCACCCTCACCGACCTTGGCTACCTGCGCAGCGACGGCACCACCTTTGAGCTCACTGCCCGCTCGTTGGACATCGGTGCGTCCTTCCTGGCCAATCTCACCTTGCCGCAGAGCGCCGAGCCGCACCTGAAACAGCTCGCCGTAGACCTGAACGAGACGGCCTCGCTGTGCATCCTCGACGGCACCGACGTACTGTACATTTCACGGGTCCTGGCCCCGCGCATGCTCAGCGTCACGGTCAACGTCGGCACCCGGTTTCCCGCGTGGGCCACCTCCATGGGACGCGTACTCATCGCGGGGTTGCCCGCGCGCCAACGGGACAACTTCTATGAACGGATCGAACTGACCCGCTACACGCCGCACACTGTCAGCAGTATCGACCAGCTTCGCGACGAAGTGGAACGTGCCGCTGAACGCGGCTGGTCGCTGGTTTCCGGGGAACTCGACGACGGGCTCCGGGGACTCGCCGTCCCGGTCAGGCGCGGCAACGACCTCATCGCCGCGCTCAATGTCTCGCTGCAAACCCACCGGGGCAGCGAAGCCGAAATCGCCGCCACTGTGCTGCCCCGCCTGCGGGAAGCAGCCGATCGCATCGCCGACGACTTCGGCGGCCGCGCGGGTTAAACGGTCACCGCGCCTCGGCGTTTCCGGTGCGGGGGGCTTAGGCTGGTTCCCGTGCGCCTCCTTGTGAAACCATTCATCGCAGCGACCCTGCTGCTCGCCCTCGCCTTCGCCGGACTTTCGCCGGCTGCGGCCGTGACCCGGACCGCGCAGGATCCGTTTGTCGCCGAGGTGCTGAAGCTGACCAACAATTACCGCAAGCAGAACGGGCTGTCGCCCGTGGTGTGGAACCAGAACGTCGGGAATGTCGCCCAGCAGTGGTCCGAGGAATTAAACACGCGGATCAACAAGAACACGCTGGACATGAACAAGATCCATCGCCCGGGCTACGGAAGCATGGAAATCCCGCGCGGTTTCGACTGGTACACCGAGAACATCGCGATCAACAACAACGCCCAGCAGGTTGTCGACTGGTGGATGAACTCCCCCGCCCACAGGGCGGGCCTGCTCAGCCCCAACGCCACCGACATCGGCGTCGGGTACATGAAGACCACGCACAAGGACTGGTACGGGATGTCTGTGGCGGTGGCGAACATCGCCGGCTACGAAACCACCAGGGCAAAGCTGCCGCCGCATCCGGGCATGGTCCGCTCCAGCTTCCAGCACGGGGACATTGCAGCTGTCGATTCCGAGGGGAGGCTCTACGTCTACGATTCGGCGAAGGGCCAGGACCTCAATGCACGCCGGTATGTGGCGCCGGGATTCAAGGGTGTGGCAGAAGTCGAGGTGGCAGACTGGAACGCCGACGGCGTGCTGGATGTTGTCGCCCGCTGGAAGTCGGGCAAACTGACGGCGCACTTCGGGAAGCCGACCGGCGGCTTGGCTCCAGCAGCCACCATCGGAGCTTCGGGCTGGGGCAACTTCGACGTCACCGTGACGGCCTGGAAACAGGCCGACGTTTACCCCTCCTTGATGGCACGCAACACGGTCACCGGCCGGCTCTACCACTACACGAATCCGGCCGGGCTCAAGCACGGCAGCCGCACCGACCTGGGTTCCGGCTGGAAGTCCATGCCGATCTTTACGGCCGACGTCGATGGCGACGCCAAGATGGATGTGGTCGCCAAAACCACCACGGGCCAGCTCAAGCTGTACCGCTCCAACGGCACCGGTAAATTCGTCTCCGAGACCAGGCGGATCATCAGCCCCTCCGGCTGGAACGCGATGACCCACCTGTCCCTGATCCGGGACCATCTGGGCGACGGGAAGCAAGGTCTGCTGGCCAGGGATACCCGCGGCAATTTGTACCACTACCCGGTGCTGGTCAATAAACTTGGCTCGCGGGCGGTCATCGGCGTCGGCGGCTGGGACACCCTGGTCATCGGCAGCTGACCCGCCGATACCGGCTCTGCTGCAGGGCTGCCGCGGCTGACCGCTGCCGATCCCTAAAAGCTTCCGGTCGGCGAGCGCGCCGCGCTAGTCGTCCTGGCCGGTGGCATCTGCCTCCGGCTTGGATCCGTTCTTATCCGCCGGCAGCTTTGCTTCGATGTCCCGGTCAATTTCCGATCCGGGTTCAATCACAATGCCGTCTTCCTTCTGCGGGATGTGCGGATCCACTTCGGGTCTTTCTTCGCTCACCACTTTGCTCCCTTCAGCGTCGCTACGGTTCCCTACCTTGGCCTGAAGCACCTAGCCGTGCGCGTGTCTGCTGTCCTCCGGTGCGGGCACGTGCGTGTCGCCGACAAGTTCCACCAGGCCTTCCACAGCTGTGGATAGGGACAGGTCAGGTGTCCGGGCCATGAAAGGCACCAGCAGCCGGTTCTCCTTCTCGATGTGCAAGGCAAACACGCTGCACAACGACGCCGCAACCGTTGCCGCTTCAATGCCTTCGGCGCCCCGGAGGTCATCGAGCAACGAGGCCAGCGTCTTGTGGTCGGCCTCCAGCGACTCCACCAGCAGCCGCGCTTCTGCCCTGGTGCCGGCCAACCGGAACAGTTGGTTTTCCTCCGCCTCAGCGTGCGGCAACATTTCCCGTTCGCCCCACTCCACCAGGATGCCGTGCGCGTTATAGACGGTGTCTGCGTCTCCGGCGTCGAACGCCCGGGTGAGCTCCGCCGTCGTCGCTTGAAGCCGCGCCAGCAGCACCGTGTGATGACGTACGACGGCGGCGGCGGCCAGATCCTCGGCCTCAACATTGCTTTCGGTCACCGCGTGCTCCTCCGGTTGAGGTGTGCCCGCCGGCAGGCGGACCGGGTCCGTCCATTCTCAACTCGGGCCGCCGGGCTGTCGAGGGTCCGCCCGGCGCTGCCTCGAAGAGTGCAGTGATCACGGCCGGGGGGTGCCTTGCTGGCATCCCTTGAGGGAAGCCCCGCAAGCTAACCGTTGATGCCGACCGGGTGCAGCTGCCGCTGCCGCCGGCAAAGAAGTGCAGCGGCGACGACGGAGCAGACCGGCCACCAGATCATGACCCAGCGGTAAGCATCCTCTCCCCGGCGAGGGTGATGGCCCAGCTGCCCCCAGCGCCACGGCGAGCGCGAGGAAAACGTAGATCTTTGTGCGGTGCAGCCAAACGTAGGGCGAGAAATGGGCGCCGCCGATGGCCGCGAAAACGGCTGGCACCAGCGCCGGGTTCTGCGTGTACATCAATGTCACGGCTGGCAGTGCGACAATCTGCACCATTGCCAGCCGGACGGACAGCGAACGCAGCGGATGGTCCGCTGACATGGGGCCGCTGCCCAACCGGCGTTCGAGTGCCAAGGCCAGCGGCTGAGCCACGCCGCCTTGGAAAACGGTTACCAGGACGGCGACCTCAAGAGGCAGGAAGAAGGAAAGCACTGCCGTGATGGACAAGGTCATGCCGAAAGAGATGAGCCAGTCCGCACCTTGGGCTGCCGTAGCGCAGGCAGTGCTGCGGGCATCGTCCCGGCCATTCGCGGGTTGCTTGTTCAGTCACGGAAATTTCCAAGAGGTTTTGCGGATAAAAGACAAGGGACCGAAATCTTCGTCTTTGTTACAGAAATGGTCGTCTACGATTCTTCTATGCCTCCTGAATGGACCCTCCTTATTGCTGTCCACGCCATTGCAGCCGCGTATTCCCTGGTATTCGGCGCATTCCAGTTGTTACGGCCCGCAAAGGGTGGCGTCCTCCACCGAGCAATAGGGCGGATTTGGGTGTTGGCCATGTACGTTGTCACGCTCACGTCTTTCGGCATCCAGACTCTTAACGGGGGCTTCACATGGCTGCACGCTTTGGCATTGTTCACCTTTTTTACGGTGTCCACGGGCTTGTGGGCCGCCTGGAAAAAGAGAATCCATTCCCACCGGTCCTTTATGACCGGCAGCTATTTCGGCATCTTAGGTGCGTTCATCGGGGTCGTCGTGGTTCCCGAGCGCAGGATTCCGCAAATGGCCATTCACGACCTGCCGGGCCTCTCGCTATGGATCGCCGCGATCATCCTGACTGCATTCTTCGCAGTCCTGGGATTTTCCCGTCTTTCGGTAAGCTCCCGCGCCGCGAACAGCGAACCGCGGGCACCCAGCGATGAGGTTGCCAAGACGGTTCGCAGCTAGAAGAGCGTCCTAGAGCGTTTCTGATGTCGCACCCAACTCCCCGTGCGCCGGGGCCAGGACCCGAACGTGCCCCATGTCGAACTGTGCCGACTGGTCTCGCCGGACGGGTGCGACACCTCAGTTCCTGCAGCCGGGAACAAGCCGTGGAACCGGCGCTTCCTACCGATCGGAACGTCCTGCGCAAAACGCATTGACCCCTTTCCGGGACGCTGCCAAACTGTGGGCATTGCACCTTTTGGTTCAAGGAGATCCTCATGGCAGGCATGATCCGCAAGAGTCTGAACGAACCCGAAGAAACCCGGCCGTTCGAAGACGGCATGGGAAGGGTTGATCTGGTCCATCTTGAGGCTGGCGGCGTGGGACGGGCGGTTTTCGAACCCGGCTGGCAATGGTCCAAGCATGTGAAGCCGATTGCCAAGACGGACAGTTGTCAGGCGGCCCACACCGGCTATGTGCTGTCCGGACGACTCAAGATCGTTATGGACGATGGCGAGGAAAACGAGTTCGCCACCGGCGACTACATGTACATCCCGCCTGGCCACGATGCGTGGGTCGTAGGAGACGAGCAGTGCATAATCGTTGACTGGCAGGGATTCGCTGACTACGCCAAGCGAGCCTAAGTCCCGATCAAGCCCCTAGTGTCTTCTGTCCCAGGGGCCCCACCGTCATATACGAACAGCTGGCCTTGCTCAGGACTCGCAGCCGACACCATCGCCGTCGCGGTCGAATTTGGTGTCCCAGCCCGGGTCGCCGGCCCGAATAGGAGCCGCACCGGCTTCCTTAACCGCTGTGCAGTTCTTGTAGAACACGTTCCCACCGGCCGGCGCCTTCTGGACAGGTGCCGGTACAGGCTTTGGCTTCGATGCAGGAACCGGCTTGGATGCTGCCGGCGCAGCTGCTGCTGGCACCTTCACTCCCCCGGCAGCCGGGACCGGCTGGTCCGGGCAGGAGTGGGCGAGGATGTTCTTGATGGCGTCATGCTCCGCCTGGGTCATCCAGAGTCCATACTTCGCTTTGACCGCGGTCTGCAGAGCCACGTACTCGCAGCGGAACGCCTTGTTCGGGGGCAGCCAGGTCGCTGCGTCGCTGTCTGACTTGGAGCCGTTGGTGGGTCCGTCGACTGCGAGCAGGTTCAGCGGGTCGTTGGCGAACACTTCACGCTGGTTCGTGGCCAGCTGCTGGGCACCCTTTTGCCAGGCGTCCGAGAGGGCTACAACGTGGTCGATCTGGACGGCAGTGCTGGTCTTGTTGCCGCGCACGAAGTCGATGGTCGTGGCGGTGAACGGATCGGCCAGGACCCCGGAGGTGACCACACAACCGCCGGCCTTGATCACCGCATCATCCAGATCGCGCTGGAGGATGTCGTTGCGCGCGTCGCAACCGTTGCGGTCCGGGTCCTTCCAGCCCTCGCCGAATTGCTCGCGTGAGTAGCCGGTCTTTGGGGCGCGGCCCTTGATGGCAATGGTCTCCAGTTGCGCCAGAGCGGTGCCCGCGGCGGGCTCCTCCGCCTGATCCGTGGCCGGCGGTGCTTTGGGCGCCTCGGTTTTCTCGGCAGGTTTAGTGGAAGCAGGTTTAGTGGTGGCGGGAACCAGGGTCGGCTCGGGGCTGCCAGTGACCTCGATGGTCGGAGTGGTCAGGCCCCGATCTGCTTCGGCCGGCGAAGTGCAGGCGGACAACAGGACGGCCAGCGCCAGGCCAGCAAGTGCAAGGGGATTCTTCTTCATGTCCTTTCATATGTACGGCAGATGCCGCACCCCGTCCCGCGGGACACGCCGTAGTGCCGAGCATATGAAGGTGCCCGATCCACCGGAGTACCTGAGTCAGAAGCTAAGCCGGCCAATTCTGAAGCATGGGAAAGATCCGCACCAGGCCTGCCTTCGTCGCGCAGGCCATCTACGAAGGTGAGATGGACTCAGGTGCCACCCAACCTGATAGGTCAGGGAGGGTCCTGGAGTCCCCTGCCGCTTCACTGCCCCAATTCCCGGACGGTCCGACAACGCCGCCGAAATCCGCGATCCTGTCAGAGGCCGGTGTTAGGTTGGCAGCAATCTCAGATAGGGAAGAGGAGGACGAGATGGCCAAGACACATTCCCGAGGTATCGGAATCGACTTCATGGATCCCAACTCGTGCGGCCGCTGCGACGCCTGCGACGAATTGCCTGCACCGGTGGTCTGCGAGGACTGCTGCTATGACGAGGAGGGCAACTTCGTCCGGCTCGTTGAATGGCCCTGCCCCGAGGTGAAAGCCGCCAAGGCAGCCTAGGGATTGTCCCGCTAGCGGGCATGGCAATCCGACAGGAAGCGTCGAGTTGTTACCATTCGGGTTCATCCGTCGGACCATCCGGCCCCCATGCAGTGTAGGCAGATGGTCCGACGGGCGCGAAGTCCGGATGCACCTACCGTCGCGAAAGATAACAGGCCGGGTCAGGCCGCGCGTTTGGAGCCACGAGAATAGAGATCCCGTACCTGCGGTCCTCATGGAACCCGGCCGGAGATATGGCTGCCGCGAGCGGTGCAATGACGACCAAAAGCCATCTCCCGTGGAGTCCCGGTCGCGGAAATCCGCACTCCACATGCTGGAACCCGGGCGACATAACTCCGGCGCACCCGCGCCGGGTCCGGAGACCGTCCGATGAACAACTTAATCTGAAACGCTGAATCGATTGTCTCGCTGCCTACCGTTGCACCCCTGACCATGACGTGGTATTCCGGGCTCAATTCCATCTCGATCAGGGGAAATAAAAGTTGGAACAGTCGGGGGAAGGTCATGACTGGTGAGATCAAAAACAGATGGAGTGTGTTTGTAGGTCTGTTGCTGGCAGCAACCCTATCTTTATCCGGATGCGGAAACTTCGGGGACACCGGATCCTCGCCCGGAAACGTGGGCGGCGGCAGAGACTCCGCAGAAGAGGACACCGGATCAAAAGGGAACGGCGCCGACGGCGGCACTTCCGCCGAGCAAGGTCAGCAGGAGACACCACCTGGCGAAAGTTCCCAAGGTGAACAGACACCACCTGGAGACTCACAAGGGGACAGCTCTCAGGAGGGTCAAGAAAGTCCGCCCGGCGATGGATCAGACCAAGAGGATTCTGGCGACGAAGGGGACAATCAGAGCGGGAACACAGAACCCACAGACCCCACCTCCATAACGCCTGAAGAGCTGATCGCCGACATGGAGGCAGCCCAAACCATTACGGACGAATACTGGCGAACACATTGGAATGAGTTCTTCACAGGAACGTACACTTCGCCCACGGTCGTCGGCCTCTACAACGGCTATGACCCCAGCTCCGCCCCGACTTGCGCGGGGGAGCCCCTGGAGCCGGAGAACGCCTTCTATTGCCCCGCCGAGGATTACGTGGCCTGGGATGCTTCGCTTATGGCGCGCGGGTTCAAGTTCGGTGACGCTTGGCCCTATTTGGTGATAGCCCACGAATGGGGGCATGCGGTCGCTCATCGCCTTGAGGACAGTCTCCGTTATCAGGCAGGTGAGCTGCAGGCTGACTGCCTGGCTGGCGCGACCCTGTTTGGGGCTGCCACAGACGGAACGATTGTTTTCGAAGAGGGGGACCAGAACGAACTGGTTGCCGCGCTCGGTTCACTGGGTGGCGACATTCCGTGGACGAACCCAAGTGACCACGGGGACTCTTTTGAAAGGGTGGAGAACTTTAACGTCGGACGCAGCAATGGCGTGCTGGCATGCCTCCCGTCGCAGTAATGCGACGGGGCCATCTGGCCTGTCTTTCTATCCCATTTTCCGAGGCAGTGTCTCAACGGGGCACTACCACATTCGGTTCACCGCGGGCACCGGCTACACAAGCTCATGGAAAGAACCAGACCGGTTTCTCTATGAGGAAACTCCATGAGTCGGGACTGCAGCTGCAAGAGAAACCCCTCCCAGCTGGGTTTCGGCCAGTCAGAGAGGGGTGAGTGGAGCCCCCTGCCGGATTCGAACCGGCGACCCCCTGTTTACAAGACAGGTGCTCTGGCCAACTGAGCTAAGGAGGCGTGCTGGCCCCAAGGCCAGCGTGCCGGACAAAACCGGCTAGATAAGGGTAGCCCAGGCGGCGGCCCTGCGTGAAACCCGCTGCAGCCGCCGCCCTGGTGCCGGCCGGACCAGCCCGGCTAAAAACTTAGGCGCGGGCGTCGATGATCCCCTGGGCGAAGGCCTGGAAGTCGCCGGCGTTCGGGTCCCACTTCTGCCCGTCCACGTAGACGGTGGGCGTTCCGCCGACCTTCCAGTCGCTGAAGGTTTGGTTCACGAACTTGGCCCAGGGCCGGAAGTCGCCGTCGCTAATGCAGGAGGCAACATCGGTCGCTCCGGCCTTTTCCGCAATGCTGGTCAGGGCTGCGTTATCCAGTCCGGCCCCGCCTTCGGTCGGCTGCTGTGCGAACAGCTGGGTCAGGTAATCGTTGAAGACCTCCGGGTTGGAGTCGGCAACACAGGCCACGGCGTTCGCTGCTCGCGACGAGTAGTTGGTGGTCGACACGCGGTCCAGGAACGTCGCCACCCGGTACTCGACGGTTGCGTCGCCGGAGGAGGTGAGCTGGGTCAGGTAGTCGCCGTACTGGCCCTCAAAGCTCTTGCAGACGGGGCATCCCATGTCCACGTACATCACGACGCTGGCAGGCTTGCCCTTGGGTGCGGCAGAGACACCGGCGGGGACAATGACATCGCCCTTGGCGGAGGCGGGCTCCGGGATCTTGTTCACGTCCACCTGCACGGGCTCGGTGTCGGCCAGTCCGTTCTGGGTGATGGTGTAGCCGCCGAACGCGTTGCCGTGCGCGGGGGCAGCGCCGGCGTCGGAAATCTGCCCGCGCTGATTGTTGAGCACAACCCCGGCGATCACGGCGATGATCACCAGTACCGCCAGGACCACCCCGCCCTTGACCAGCAGCGAGTTCCGCTTTTCCCGCTTCTGCTGAGCCTCTCGCATCTGGCGGGCCTTATCGCGGGCCGCGGCAGTGCGCTCGGCCTTGGTCGACTTCGGGCTGTTTTGGGTAGCCATGAATCCTCGCGTCTTCTCAGTCTGCTTTGCCCGGGCAGGGCACTACAGAACCAGTTTAGTTGCAACTTCAATGTTCGGGCGGAACACGTGCTCGCGTTCACTTCTAGCGTTTCAGAACGCTTGGGAGGAGCCTCCAGTGCCCATTCCTTATAAAGTCATGATCAGGACGGCTTCACACGAAGGAGAGTCAATTGGCGGATTCCGCTCAGAAAAACGGTCAGGAAGCAGAAGGACGCCAGTACGGGGAGTACGACCTGATCGTCGTCTCCAACCGGCTGCCGGTGGACCGCGCTGCCGACGAGGACGGCCAGGGCGCCTGGCGGCGCTCACCCGGCGGGCTGGTCACTGCGCTGGCGCCGGTAATGGCCAAGACAGACGGCGCATGGGTGGGCTGGCCGGGGGTGCCCGACGAGAAAGTCGACCCGTTCGACCACGACAACATGCACTTGGTCCCGGTGACCCTAAGCGCCGACGACGTTGAACTGTATTACGAGGGCTTTTCCAACGCCACGCTGTGGCCGCTCTACCATGACGTGATTGCTCCGCCGGACTTCCACCGCACCTGGTGGGAGTGCTACAAAGCGGTCAACCAGCGCTTCGCCGAGGCGACCGCGGAAATCGCCGCCGAAGGGGCCACCATCTGGGTGCAGGACTACCAGCTGCAGTTGGTTCCCAAGCTGCTGCGGGAAGCGCGTCCGGACCTGAAGATCGGTTTCTTCAACCACATCCCGTTCCCGCCGCTGGAGATCTTCGCCCAGTTGCCTTGGCGCCGGCAAGTCATTGAGGGCCTGCTCGGCGCGGACCTGGTGGGTTTTCAGCGCCCCAGCGACACGAGCAACTTCCTGCGCTGCGTGCGCCGCTTCAGCGGGCTCAATGTGCGCCAGCAGCAGGTACAGGTGGAAAACAACGACGACGGTGCGCGGGTCTGCAGGGCAGGTGCCTTCCCGATTTCCATCGACGTGGAACATATCAGCGAGCTGTCCCGCCGCCCGGACGTGATTGCCCGCTCCGAGCAGATCCGGCAGGAACTGGGCAACCCCAAGACCGTGTTGCTGGGCGTGGACCGGCTCGACTACACCAAAGGCATCCGGCACCGCGTCAAGGCATACGGCGAACTGCTGGAGGACGGCAAGGTGGACGTGGAGAACGCCGTGCTGATCCAAGTGGCCTCGCCCAGCCGGGAGCGCGTCGAGTCCTACAGGCTGCTGCGGGAAGAGATCGAAGGGTCCGTGGGCCGGATCAACGGCACCTTCGACACCTTGGAAAACACCGCCATCCGCTACCTGCACCACAGTTACCCGGTGGAGGAAATGGTGGCACTCTACCTGGCCGCGGACGTGATGCTGGTGACCGCGCTGCGCGACGGCATGAACCTGGTGGCCAAGGAGTACGTTGCCTCCCGCAAGGGGGTGGACGGGGCGCTGGTGCTCAGCGAGTTCGCCGGTGCCGCGGACCAGCTCAAGCAGGCGATCCTGGTCAACCCGCACGACATCGACGGACTCAAGGACGCCATTGTCCGGGCGATCAACATCCCGCCGGCCGAGGCTACCCGCCGGATGCGCGCCATGCGGCGGCAGATCCTGCAGAACGACGTCGAGCACTGGTCGCGCGCCTTCCTGAAGGCCCTCCAGCAGCCGCAGGCCGATGACTGAGCCGGGCGAGGCAAGGCGGCCGCCGGTGCCGGCAGCCCCCGACGCCGGTGTCTTCGATACCGGCGCGGGCCAGGATTTGGTGCCGCTGGAGCTGCGGAAGGCCCTGGAGCAGCTCGCCGGCACCGAAACGCTGCTCGTGGCACTGGACTTCGACGGGGTGCTCGCGCCGATCGTGCCGCGCGCAGAAGACGCCCGCCCGCTGCCGGCCTCGGCAGCCGCCGTGGCGGCGCTGGCGGACCTGCCGGGTACGTCCACGGCTTTCATCTCCGGCCGGGCGCTGGCCAGCCTCCGTGCCGTCGCCTCCCCGGACCACCGGACACTGCTCATTGGTTCGCATGGCGGCGAAGTCTTCACCGGTCCGGAGAGCCCGCCCCTGGTGCTGGACGAAGCGCAACTCCAGGCGCTGGCGGCGGCGACCGCCGTCGTCGAAAAAATCGTGGCGGCCCATCCAGGCACGAGGCTGGAAGCCAAGCCGGCCGGCGTCGTACTCCATACCCGCACCGCCGCCGACGAGGTTGCCGCTGCGGCCACCGAACGTGCCCGCGCGGCGCTCCAAGAGATCCCCGGACTCTACCTCAGCGACGGCAAGCGCGTGCTGGAGACCTCGGTGCTGAGTGCGGACAAGGGCCAAGGCATAAACCTGCTGCGGTCTTTCACCGGCGCGACCGCCGTATTCTTCGCCGGAGACGATGTGACCGACGAACATGCCTTCGCCGTGCTGCGGGATTCCGATGTGGGCGTCAAGGTGGGCCCGGGCGACACCGCTGCGCTGTACCGCGTGGACTCCCCGCAGATGTTCGCCGCCGCGCTGGCCCTGCTGGCCGAGCTCCGGAGGGCTGCGCTGCCGGCCTAACGCAAAGGGAATCACAGTCGGTGTTGACCGGGCGCTTGGTGCTCTCTGGGGCGCATCGGGGCGCGTTGACACCCGTGGCATACTGAGGGCGTGAGTCGCGTCACCTGCTGGATGCGGCGCGCTTGGAAACTGAATACGCACCCATCACTACGGATCGTCGGGCACGTACCTGCCCGTGAAGGGAAACGACCATGGCAACGGTAACGTTCGATAATGCCACGCGCTTGTACCCGGGCACCGAAAAGCCTGCAGTGGACAGCCTGAACCTGGAGATTGCCGACGGCGAATTCCTGGTTTTGGTGGGCCCGTCGGGTTGCGGAAAGTCCACCTCGCTGCGGATGCTGGCCGGGCTTGAAGACGTCAATTCGGGCCGGATCCTCATCGGCGAGCGCGACGTCACCGATATGCCGCCGAAAGACCGCGACATCGCGATGGTGTTTCAGAACTACGCGTTGTATCCGCACATGTCAGTTGCCGACAACATGGGCTTCGCACTGAAGATCTCCGGTGTTTCCAAGGAAGAACGCATCGAGCGGGTCCGCGAAGCAGCCAAACTCCTGGATCTGGAGGAGTACCTGGACCGCAAGCCCAAGGCCCTCTCCGGCGGCCAGCGTCAGCGCGTGGCGATGGGCCGGGCGATTGTGCGGAACCCGCAGGTGTTCCTGATGGATGAGCCGTTGTCCAACCTGGACGCCAAACTGCGCGTGCAGACCCGGACCCAGATCGCCTCGCTGACCCGCCGGCTGGGCGTCACCACCGTCTACGTCACCCACGACCAGGTGGAAGCCATGACCATGGGCGACCGCGTGGCTGTGCTCAAGGACGGCATCCTGCAGCAGGTGGACACCCCGCGCGCGCTGTACGACCGGCCCGCGAACGTCTTCGTGGCCGGCTTCATCGGCTCCCCCGCCATGAACCTGCTGGAACTTCCGGTGACCGACGGCGGTGTCCAGTTCGGCGGCATGACCTATCCGGTTCCGCGGGATCTGCTGGACGCCGCACACGGGAGCACCGTGACACTGGGTGTCCGCCCCGAGGATCTGGAACGGGCCGCGGACGGCCAGGGGCTTGCGGTATTCGTGGACGTCGTCGAGGAACTCGGCGCCGATGCCTACGTCTACGGGCACACCGAACTGGACGGCAAGCGCTACGACATCACCGGGCGCGTCGACGGGCGGACCCCGCCGGCGGCGGGAAGCACCACCTACGTGCGCCCCAAGGAAGGACACGTGCACCTGTTCGACACCCAGAACGGGCTGCGGCTGGGCGACCACGCCCCCGGCACCCCGCCGGCATCGGTCGAGGACCTTAATGCTCCGATCGAAGCCGGCAAGACAGCCATCTAGTTCTCCCGCGCCTAGGATGTAGTCACCATGGCTGACCTTCCCGGCACCGGCCCCGTCCGGGGCGCCGCCGACACGGCCCTGACCGGCGGGGCCGCGGCGATAGCTTCTTTGAGCATCACCGCGGCCACCGCCGACGAACGCCTGCTGGACCTGCCGTGGCATCTGGCTTTGGAAGAGTGGCCGCCGGAGAATCTGGCGGCCTTGCCCCGCGGGCTCTCCCGGCATGTGGTCAGGTTCGCTCCGCTGGGCGCTGGCGTCGTGGCCATCAAGGAAACCGGGGAAGACGCTGCCCGGCATGAGTACCAGATGCTGCGGAAGCTGCAGCGGCTGGCTATCCCGTGCGTGGAACCGGTGGCGGTGATGACCGGCCGGATGCGGGTCGACGGCACCGCCCTGAACCCCGTGCTGGTCACCCGGCACCTGCGGTTCTCGCTCCCCTACCGCGCCTTGTTTTCGCAGACGCTGCGGCGGGAAACCCTGACGCGCCTGATCGACGCGCAGGCGCTGCTGTTGGTGCGCCTGCACCTGGCGGGTTTCTTCTGGGGCGACGTCTCGCTGTCCAACACACTCTTCCGTCGGGACGCCGGAGCGTTTGCGGCCTATTTGGTTGATGCCGAAACCGGCGAACTGCACCAGCGGCTCTCCGACGGCCAGCGCGAACACGACCTGGAGATCGCCCGGGTGAATATCGCGGGAGAAATGATGGACCTCGTCGAGGGCGGTCTGCTCGAGGACAGAGTGGATCCCGTGGCCACCAGCGAGCGCATCATGGACAGCTACCGCAAGCTGTGGGCCGAATTGACGGCCGAGGAATCGTTCGATCTGGGCGAGCGTTGGCGGGTCAACGCCCGCATCCGCCGCCTGAACGATCTTGGGTTCGACGTGGAGGAGTTCTCCATCAACACCACCGCAGACGGAGCCACCATCCAACTCCAGCCCAAGGTGGTGGACGCCGGACACCACCAGCGCCGGCTGATCCGGCTCACCGGCCTTGATGTCCAGGCGAACCAGGCACGACGGCTGCTCAATGATCTGGATGCCTACCGGGCGGACAACCACCCAGAGCAAAGCGAGGAACTCAGCGCCCACAGCTGGGTGCGTCATGTCTTCGAACCGATCGTCCGGGCCATCCCGCGCGAGCTGGCGGGGAAGCTGGAGCCGGCCGAGGTTGTGCACCAAGTGCTCGAACACCGCTGGTACATCTCCGAAGCCCAGGACCGCAATGTCCCGCTGGCGGAGGCCGTGCAGTCCTATGTCGATACGGTGCTGCGCCACCGCCGCGACGAAGCCACCATCATGCTCAACCCGGACGCCGGGACCGCCGCCGCCCTGGACGCTGCCGAAACCGACGAAGGCTGATTCCGCTCAGGCTATGCGGACTGCTGCGGTGCCGCCGCCTTGCTGAGCACCGCCACCAGGAAGTCCGACGACGGGGTGAGCGGCCGCAGGTCCCAGGTGGACAACCTCAGGTCTGCCGCCAACCCGGCTGCGGATGCGTCGGCAAAGAACTCGTCGAAATCATAGCCGCGTCCGGCACCGAATCCTGC
>NZ_JBNHHB010000063.1:0-28931 GCF_059091905.1 Arthrobacter sp. Dra40 | reverse complement strand
AACCTCACCGTCGATTCGCTCAAGCGGTTCAAGGACGACGCGACCGAGGTCCGCGAAGGATTCGAATGTGGTATCGGACTTGGGTCGTTCAACGACCTCAAGGAAGGCGACATCATCGAGACCTTCGAAATGCGCGAAAAGCCGCGCGTCTAGCAGTCGGCTTGCAGCGGGCGTCTGGTGGCATCGCCGCCGGGCGCCCGTTGTTCCGCCATCATCACGAGAATTGAGGAGGGGTCATGGCAGACCCAGCACGCGCCGCCAAAATGGCCGACCGGATCAAGGTCGTGGTGGCCCAGGCGCTCGAGCGCCGGGTCAAGGATCCACGCCTCGGGTTTGTGACCATCACAGACGCCCGGGTGACCAACGACCTGCAGCACGCCACCGTCTACTACACGGTCTTCGGCAACGACGAAGAGCAGGACGGCACCCGCAAGGCACTTGAATCCGCCAAGGGCGTCCTGCGGGCGGAAGTGGGCCGGAACATCACCGCCCGGCTGACGCCCACGCTGGAATTCGTCCCGGACGAGATCCCGGTGAACGCCAGCCATCTGGAGGAACTGTTGCGGACCGCGAAGGCCAAGGACGCCGAGGTCGCGGCGATGGCCGAAGGAGCCGCCTTCGCCGGGGGAGAGGATCCCTACCGCAAGCCCGGTGACGAGGACGAGGACGAATCCGGTAGCGAGTCGCGCCCGGAGTAACCATCCACTGCACGACGGGCCACCTGCTCTGCGCGGGTGGCCCACCGTCGTTTGTTCTGCCCGTTCCCTCCGGCGTCAGCGCAGCCTGATCTTGATGAGCTTTCCCGCCGGCGGGGCCTGCCCGCCGAAGTCGGGCAGGGCGTGGGTCGTGACGTAGAGACGGTTGTCGTGAATCTCCAGGGCGCCGGGGGTGGTCGTCTCGAGGAACGTCCGCGCCTTGTGGTTACCCTTCTTCACCACGGAGATCTTGTTGCCGAACATCTCGGCTACATAGATATCGCCCCGTGAACTGACAGCCAAATTCGTGGCGCCGGAGAAGCCGCTGGCCAACTGCATGACTTTGCCGGTTTCGGAGTGGACCTTGAACACGCGGCCCAACGCCCCGAGGCTCCCGTCTTCCGGACCGCCCGGCAAGGACGTGACGTAGAGCCAGCCGTGCTCGCCGAGTTCTACGTCCGTGGGCACCGGTTCCAGATAGTACCTCTCGCCGACCACGCAGTCCGGCAGGCCCATGCCCGCGGCCAGCACAGCGCTGACTCTGAAGGATGCCGCCGGCAGCACGGCCACGGTGCTGACCCGCCTACTGTGCTTGTCCACCTTCAGGATCGCGTTGGCGCCGGCGTCGGCCACGTAGATACTGCGCTCGGTGGCGGCGGTTGCGTAGGCATGCGAGTCGACCTGTCCCTTGTACTTGGCCGGGATCCCCTCGGGAATCCGGCCCAGGCACTCTTGGTCCCGCACATCGCGGAAACCGTAAGTCACCCTGCCGTCCGGATTCCGTTTGGACTCGTAGGCGGCCACATCCGCGATCTTTTTCGGCGTGGCCTTGCGGTGGTTGTCCAGTGACTTGATCCACTGCATGTTCGGCTGCCCCTCCACCCCGCCGCCGCCTTCGGAAAAGTAGACCGTGTCCTTGTAGAGGGAGACGGACCCGACCTCGGGGCCGCCGGAACCGTACAACGCCTTGGGATCGCCGTGGGACCGAAACTTGTTCACGAGGCCGGCGAAGTTCTGGGTCACGAAGAGCCCCTGCCGTCCGGCAGCAAGGCTCAGCGGGGACAGCAGGCCGTCGGCATGCGTGGTGGCCGCCGGTGGCTTAGTACTGTTGCGGTCGGCGGATGATGCCGGTGCCAAGCCGGTGTTGAGCGATAAGCCAAGCAGCAAGGGCAGGGCAACATAGAGTTTGTGTCTTTTCACGGATGGGCTCCTGCAAGAAGCCGCGGGGCACCTCAGATGTCTCGCAGATCGATGGAATGACTGGAGTAAAGCGCAAGTGATGCCGAAAAGGCGACCGTGCCCACCCGCTCACATTCCCCTTGCTGACCTTCCCCTCAGGCCGAGTGCGGCACGCAGTGAGCTCAAGGTATTCCGGCCCGCACGGGGTGTCAACGATTCATGCTTTAAGCCGGGGAGCGGACCCGCAGCCGGGACGCCATATACTGAAAGGCGTGACTTCTGGCCTGCTCCGCTCCGGACTGATACTTGTCGACAAGCCGCAGGGGTGGACCAGCCATGATGTGGTTGGACGCATGCGCCGGCTGGCCGGAACCCGGAAGGTCGGCCACGCTGGCACCCTGGACCCGATGGCCACCGGCGTCCTGGTGATCGGTGTCAACAAGGCAACCCGGCTGCTGACCTACATTGTCGGTGCCACCAAAACCTATGACGCGACCATCCGCCTGGGACAGTCGACGGTGACTGACGACGCCGAGGGCGATGTCACTGCGGAAACCATCGCCGCGGCCGTGACGGAACAACAAATTCGTGAAGGCGTCGCCGCGCTGACCGGCGACATCCAGCAAGTGCCGAGCAGCGTCTCGGCCATCAAGGTCAACGGCCAGCGGTCCTATGCCCGCGTCCGTTCCGGCCAGGAAGTGTCGCTGCCGGCCCGGCCGGTCACCATCCACCGGTTCGAGATCCACGGCATCCGGCGCGAGCGCGGCGGAAAGGTGCAGGACGTGGACGCGACCGTTGAATGTTCGTCGGGGACCTATATTCGTGCCCTGGCCCGCGATCTAGGGGAGCGTCTGGGCGTCGGCGGGCATTTGACCGCACTCCGGCGGACCCGGGTGGGGCCATTCCGGATCGAAGACGCATCCACGCTGGAACAACTGGCCGATAACCTGCAGGTGACGGCCCTGGATGAGGCCGCCAGGGTGTTGTTCCCCGCCCGTGAACTCAGCGCCGCGGAAGCCGACGACGTCTCTCACGGTCGGCGGATTCCGGCCGGGGGAGAAGCGGGCGCCACCGCCGCGTTCGCCCCGGATGGGTCACTGGTAGCGCTGCTGGAAGACACCGATTCGCAGGCCAAGCCGCTGCTGGTGTTCGCACCGGGAAACGAGGCGGCAGACAAGTGATCGTCGACGGGTTCTTCATCGCGGGCGCGGTGGTCACGCTGCTGGCTGCCATCATTTGCGTGGTTGCGGCCATCCTGAAACACGGGCCGAATGACATTACAATTCTCTCGCTGGCCGCCGTGGAGCTGTTCCTGCTGTTCTACGCAGTGGCGGGCATCATCCGGCAGGTGTCCGGGGAGAGCGTTGCCGGGGAGACCTGGGAATTCTGGGGTTACCTGATCACCGCGCTGCTGGTGCCGGTGGCGGCCTTCTGGTGGTCAATCACCGACCGCAGCCGGTGGAGCAACCTGGTGCTGGGCGCCGCCGCCCTGACCGTCTTCGTGATGCTGGTAAGGATGGAACAGATTTGGGACGGAGCAATCGCCGCATGAAAGCCGGCCGGGAACAACAGCCAGCCCAGCGGGCCGAGGACACGAACGAGGTAGCACGCCGGGCCACCGGTTTCGGCCGCCTGCTCGTGGCGGTCTACGGCGTCTTTGCGCTGTCCGCCACCGCACGGGCGGGCTACCAGATCGCCACCAAATTCGACGAGGCACCGGTGGCCTACTTGCTCTCCGCCTTGGCCGCCGTCGTCTACATCCTGGCGACCATTACGCTGACCAAGTCCGGAATCCGCTCCTACTGGCTGTCCGTGGCCGCCGTGGGCATCGAACTCTTGGGCGTCGTCGCCGTCGGACTCCTCAGCCTGCTGGACCCGGAACTGCTTCCGCAGGACACCGTGTGGTCCGGCTTCGGCCAGGGCTACGGTTACATTCCGCTGGTGCTCCCGGTGGTCGGTCTCTGGTGGCTCTGGCGGCACCGGCCGGCCGCCGGGCAGAAGCCGTCGGAAGATCGTCCATAATGGAAGGGGCCCGGCGCGGGGCCGCAACCGTTCACGGCCCAACCAACGAGGAGTTAACTGTGCACTACTGGAAAGACCTGGCCGACGTACCCCGTGGCTTTGGTCCATCAGTGGTGACACTGGGCAACTTCGACGGCGTGCACCGCGGCCACCAGCAGGTGCTGCGCCGACTGGTGGAGACGGCCGCCGCCCGTGAGGCGCACGCCGTGGCCATTTCCTTCGATCCGCATCCTTCCCAGGTGCACCGGCCGGACGCAGCCCCGCAGCTGATCATGGGGCTGGAGGACAGGGTCGAGGCCTTGGCAGCCAGCGGACTGGATGGCCTGCTGATGATGACCTACACGCTGGAGCTGGCCGGCGAGACACCCGAGCAGTTCGTCCGCAACGTCTTCGTCGAGACCCTTGGCGCAACGGCCGTCGTGATCGGACACGATACGCGCTTCGGCAAGAACAACGCAGGCGATGTGACCACGATGCAGGAACTCGGGCGCCAGTTCGGCTTCGCCGTCGAGGTCGTCGACGAATACGAAGCCGATGCGGATGGTGGCGCCGACGGCAGCCGGCGCTGCTCGTCGTCCTGGGTGCGTGAGGCGCTGGCCGCCGGTGATGTGGCGATGGCGGCGGAAGTGCTCGGGCGGACCCACCGGATGCGCGGTGAAGTGGTGCACGGCGACGCCCGCGGGCGCGAACTCGGCTTTCCCACCGCGAACCTGTCCAAGCATTCATCCGGGCTGATCCCGGCCGACGGCGTGTACGCCGGCTGGCTGGTGGACCAGCGCGGTACCAGGTGGCCTGCCGCCATCTCGGTGGGCTCGAACCCCACCTTCGAAGGGGCCAGCCGCCGGGTCGAGGCGCACGTCATTGACCGGCCGCAGGAGAGCACCGATGACTTCAATCTGTACGGCCAGCAGGTCGTGGTCGAATTCGTGCAGCGGCTGCGCGGCATGGTGGCCTACACCGGCCCCGAGGCGTTGATCGCCCAAATGCACGACGACGTCGCGCGTACCCGAAGCCTGCTTTCGACAGACTGAGTCCGCAACAGGTAAACTTGCCGGTGGATTCGGCTGCGGTCCGTGGCGGCTATATCCCTCTGTGCTCAGCTACCGGCAGCCCCTGGCTGCCGGCGGAAAGTACGGAGCCCCCGGCAGCGAAGTGCTGACTCGGGCCTCACGGCACAACTTCTAGGAGTTATTGTGGCATTAGACGCCGCGCTCAAGCAGGAAATCATCAAGGAATACGCCACGCACGAGGGCGACACGGGTTCCCCCGAGGTACAGATCGCAGTTCTGTCCCGTCGCATCTCCGACCTGACCGAACACCTGAAGATGCACAAGCACGACCACCACACCCGCCGCGGCCTGATGGCCTTGGTCGGCCGTCGCCGTCGTATGCTCACCTACCTGCGTGAAACCGACATCACGCGCTACCGTACGCTCATCGAGCGCCTCGGCCTGCGCCGCTAGTCGGTGAAGGAGGCGGCTCTTCCGTTCACCGCAACAAGGGAACAGAAGAGCCGCCTTTTTCCTACCTCGCCCCTTCGGGCACGGCAGGAGACGGTCAGCGGGAAACCGCTGGGCGATAACTACATCAACTGGAGACTTCCGGTATCGCGGCATTCGCGGTCCTCGGTAGTGGCCTCCGGGACGCCCCTTGGGCAGCCCGTAGGTCTCGATCGAAGACCGGGTGGCGTACAGGCAGGCTGGCCGACAAGCGGCCTGCAGGTCTGGGCAGATACCGGCAGCCTCCGCACACTCGAAGAAACGGAGGTGACTCTCTTGGAGGGTCCCGAAATTCAGTTCTCAGAAGCGGTCATTGATAACGGCCGCTACGGCCAGCGCGTGATCCGGTTCGAAACCGGCCGCGTTGCCCAGCAGGCAGCCGGCTCGGCGATGGTCTACATCGACGAAGACACCGCCCTGCTGTCAGCCACGACGGCGGGCAAGTCCCCGCGCGAAGGCTTCGACTTCTTCCCGCTGACCGTCGATGTGGAAGAGCGCATGTACGCCGCCGGCCGCATCCCGGGCTCGTTCTTCCGCCGCGAAGGCCGTCCGTCCACGGAAGCGATCCTGGCCTGCCGCCTGATGGACCGTCCGCTGCGCCCGGCCTTCGTCAAGGGCCTGCGCAACGAGGTCCAGATCGTGGTCACCGTGCTGGCGATCAACCCGGATGTGCTGTACGACGTCGTGGCAATCAACGCCTCGTCCATGTCCACCCAGTTGTCCGGCCTGCCCTTCTCGGGTCCGATCGGCGGTGTCCGCGTGGCACTGGTGGACGGCCAGTGGGTAGCCTTCCCGAAGCACTCCGAGCTGGAACGCGCCGTGTTCAGCATGGTGGTGGCTGGCCGTATTGCCGGCGGCGCCGACGGCGATGACATTGCGATCATGATGGTCGAGGCCGAGGCAACCGACAACGCCTGGAACCTGATCAAGGAAGAGGGCGCCACCGCCCCCACCGAAGAGGTTGTGGCCGAGGGCCTGGAAGCGGCCAAGCCGTTCATCCGCGCGCTCTGCGACGCACAGGCTGATCTGGCGGCACGGGCCGCCAAGCCGACCGTCGAGTTCCCGATCTTCCGCGACTACGAGGACGACGCCTTCGCCGCCGTCGAGTCCGCTGCCGCCGCCAAGCTGACCGAGATCTTCTCGATCGCCGACAAGCAGGAGCGCAACGACGCCGCCGACGCCTTCAAGGCCGAGGTTGTGGCCCAGCTCGCCGGCACCGAAACCGCCGAGTTCAACGGCCGGGAGAAGGAAATCTCCGCAGCCTTCAACTCGGTCACCAAGAAGGTAGTGCGCCAGCGCATCCTCACGGACCAGGTCCGCATCGACGGCCGCGGCCTCAGCGACATCCGCAAGCTCACCGCTGAAGTGGAAGTCCTGCCCCGCGTCCACGGTTCGGCCATCTTCGAGCGCGGCGAAACCCAGATCCTGGGCGTCACCACGCTGAACATGCTGAAGATGGAACAGCAGATCGACTCGCTCTCACCGGTCACCCGCAAGCGGTACATGCACAACTACAACTTCCCGCCGTACTCCACCGGTGAAACCGGCCGCGTGGGTTCGCCCAAGCGCCGCGAAATCGGCCACGGCGCGCTGGCCGAGCGGGCGCTGGTGCCGGTGCTGCCGTCGCGTGAAGAGTTCCCGTACGCCATCCGCCAGGTCTCCGAGGCCCTGAGCTCCAACGGCTCCACCTCGATGGGCTCGGTCTGCGCCTCCACGCTGTCCATGCTCAACGCCGGTGTGCCGCTGAAGGCCCCGGTGGCCGGTATCGCCATGGGCCTGGTCTCCGACCAGGTGGACGGCGAGACGCGCTACGCGGCGCTGACGGACATCCTGGGCGCAGAGGATGCGTTCGGCGACATGGACTTCAAGGTGGCAGGTACCTCGGAGTTCGTCACGGCCATCCAGCTGGACACCAAGCTCGACGGAATCCCGGCCTCGGTGCTGGCCGCCGCGCTGAAGCAGGCCCGCGAGGCCCGGCTGCACATCCTCGGCGTGATCAATGCCGCGATCGACCAGCCGGACGAAATGAGCGAGTTCGCCCCGCGGATCATCTCGGTCAAGATCCCCGTGGACAAGATCGGCGAGGTCATCGGCCCCAAGGGCAAGATGATCAACCAGATCCAGGAGGACACCGGCGCTGACATCTCCATCGAAGATGACGGCACGGTGCTGATCGGCGCCACCGACGGTACGGCCGCCGAGGCCGCCCGCGCCGCAGTGAACGCGATCGCCAACCCGCAGATCCCCGAGGTGGGCGAGCGGTACCTGGGCACGGTCGTGAAGACCACCACCTTCGGTGCCTTCGTGTCGCTGACCCCGGGCAAGGACGGGCTGCTGCACATCTCCGAGCTGCGCAAGCTGGCCGGCGGGAAGCGCGTGGACAACGTCGACGACGTGGTGTCGGTGGGCCAAAAGGTCCAGGTCGAGATCACCAAGATCGACGACCGCGGCAAGCTGTCGCTGGCTCCGGTGGTCGCTGACGAGGCTGCAGCTGAAGAAGCGGTAGCCGAAGAGGCCTCGGCCGAGTAAAGATGACCGTTGTCGCCCTGCCGCTGGTCGGCAGCATGCAGCATGCCGACGCCACCGAGCTCGGCGGGTCGGACCCCACGCTGATCCACGGCGAACCGGGCGGTGCCATCGTGCGCCGCTCGGTGCTGCCCGGGGGAGTGCGGGTCCTGACCGAAGCAATGCCCGGCCAGCGGTCGGCGACGATCGGTTTTTGGGTCGGTGTTGGCTCGCGGGATGAAGCCGCGGGCCAGCACGGCTCGACACACTTCCTGGAGCACCTGCTCTTTAAGGGCACCAAACGCCGGACCGCGCTGGAGATCGCTTCCGCCTTCGACGAAGTCGGGGGTGAATCGAATGCGGCCACGGCCAAGGAAAGTACCTGCTACTACGCCCGGGTCCTCGATTCCGACCTGCCGATGGCCATTGACGTGATCGCCGACATGATCACGTCGGCGGTCCTGGATCCGCAGGAACTTGAGCAGGAACGCGGAGTCATCCTCGAAGAGATCGCCATGGACAATGACGATCCCGCGGATGTATGCCACGAAAAATTCGTCGAGGCAGTGCTCGGCGGACATCCGCTGGGCAGGCCCATCGGCGGCACCCCCGAAGCAATCAAAGCCGTGGCCCGCGACTCGGTCTGGTCCCATTACCAGCGCTACTACCGGCCGGACGAGCTGGTGGTGACCGCCGCCGGCGGGCTGGACCACGACACGGTGTGCACCCAGGTGCTCGCCGCGCTGGAATCTGCCGGCTGGCACCTTGAGGACGGCGCGGTGCCGGTGCCCCGGCGGGAGACGGCCGCAGCGGCCGTGGCCCCAGTCGCCGGCACCTATGTGCACCGCCGTCCGGTGGAACAGGCGAACATCGTGATGGGATGCCCGTCCATCAACGCCACCGATGAACGCCGCTTCGTCATGAGCGTGCTGAACGCGGTGCTGGGCGGCGGCATGTCCTCCCGGCTGTTCCAGGAAATCCGGGAGAAGCGCGGGCTGGCCTACGCCACCTATTCCTTCTCCGGGGCCTACGCCGACGCCGGCTACTTCGGCATGTATGCCGGGTGTTCACCGGCCAAGACCGGCCAGGTCATCGATTTGCTCGGTGCCGAACTGGACCGGCTGGCGGCCGACGACATTACCGAGGACGAGCTGCGCCGCGCCGTCGGCCAGCTTTCCGGCGGCATTGTGATGGCGCTGGAAGACAGCGGCTCCCGGATGTCCCGGCTGGGCCGCGCCGAGCTGGTGTCCGGGGAGTTCCTGGATATCGACGAGTCGTTGGCCCGGATCAAGGCCGTCACCGTCGAGCAGGTCCGCGAGCTCGCCGCCGAATTAGCGGCGGCACCCCGCGTGGTCACCGTTGTTGGTCCGTTCGACTCGCCGGCAGACTTCGGCAAATAAGCGGGCCGGATAGCGGCCCGTGCCGCTGCCGGTTAGCCGCCGGCAAACGGCGGCAGAATGTCAATCACGTCCGTCGCTTTCAGCGGCGCCTGCCGGTCCTTCCAAGCCACCTCGTTGCGCAGGAAGCTGCTGCGGGCGATCACGGACTCCATGGACGGGGCCGACGAGCGTGCAGGCGCCGACGACGCCGCGGGTGCCGCATCTCGAGCATCTGCTCCGCCCGCGGAGGCGGCAGCCGCCAGCACCCGGTCCTGGCTCTCCGCCGGACTGTGGCGTGCCACCACCTCGCGCAGGAGCTCTTCCAAGGTAGTGCCGTCGGGCAGTTCCAGGGTTTCCTCTTCGAGGCCTGCCGCGGCCTGGGCCGCGCCGAAATACCGGATGATCATCTATCCGCCTATCGCACTCATGGTCCGGTCCGGCTGGACGAAGTCCGCGCCGCCCAGCCCCGCATGATCCATACCGTGGGCCTTGGGCTTGGCCCACATTGCGCCCCGCCAGTGTTCAGCCACTGCCTCGTCGCCCGCATCGCTGCGGAGCAGGGCCAGCAGGTCCGTTTCCTCGTGCGAGAACAGGCAGGAACGCACCTTGCCCTCGGCGGTGACCCGGGTGCGCCGGCAATCGGCGCAGAACGGTTCCGTCACCGAGGCAATGATCCCCACGGTGCCGGCGACGACGTCGGGGGAGCGCCGCCGTCGTACTTCCCACCGTTGCGCCGGGGCCCCGTCGCGTTCGCGCGGGTCCGGCGACAGCAGGAAATCCGATTCCAGCAGGGCGCGGATCTCGGCCGCCGAGAGCATGTTCTGCCTGGTCCAGCCGTGGTCGGCGTCAAGCGGCATCTGCTCGATGAACCGCAGCTCGTAGCCGCGGTCCACGGCCCAGTCCAGCAGTGCGGGAGCCTCGGCATCGTTGATGCCGCGCATCAGCACCGCGTTGATCTTCACCAGTCCCAGGCCGGCGGCGTCCGCGGCCTCGATGCCGGCAAGCACCCGGTCCAGGAACGGGCGCCGGGTCAGCTGGGCGAACGTCTCCGGGTGCAGCGAGTCCAGCGAAACGTTGATCCGGGTCAGGCCCGCCGCCTTCAGCGCGGCGGCCTTCTTCTCCAGGCCCAGGGCATTGGTGGTCAGCGATACCGGCAGATCCGGATGGTTGTTCCTGATGGCGGCGATGATGTCCACCAGTCCGGCGCGGACCAACGGTTCGCCGCCGGTCAGGCGCAGCTCGCGCACGCCCAGCCGCTCGACGGCGATCCGCACCAGCCGGACCACCTCCTCATCGCGGAGGACCTGCTCTTTGGACAGCCAGTCGAGGCCTTCAGCCGGCATGCAGTAGGTGCAGCGGAGGTTGCACTTGTCCGTCAGCGATATCCGCAGGTCGGTGGCCACCCGGCCGAAGCGGTCCATCAAAGACGGGCCCACGCCTGTGGGGCGCACAGGTACCGCAGCCGCCGCGGCGCCGGGAACCTGCGGCATGCCCAAGTCAACGCTCATACCACGAGGGTACGCGAGGAAGCCTGTTGGTGCAGGGCCGCTCGGCCTGTCGGGAAAGCTTGCCGCGCGGGAACCTACCGTATCCCGCATTTGAGGAACTAGACTCCCTTTCATGACGCAAATACGCATCTCTGACGCTGCGCGTTTCATGGGTGTCAGCGACGATACCGTCCGGCGCTGGCTCGACGCCGGCACCTTGACCAAGCACAAGGACGCCTCCGGCCGGGCTACCGTGGACGGCGCGCAGCTGGCCGCCCTGGCCCGGGAGCAATCGGCTCTGCCGCAAGACCCCACCGGCATCGGCAGTTCGGCCCGTAACCGCTTTGTGGGCATCGTGACGGAGGTGCTGCAGGACACGGTCATGGCGCAGGTGGAGATGCAGTGCGGCCCGCACCGGGTGGTGTCCCTCATGAGTGCCGAGGCCGTGCGCGAGCTGGGCATCGAACCCGGCACCGTTGCCGTTGCCGCCGTGAAGGCCACGATGGTGACCGTCGAGACGCCGTTGGGTAAGGACTGACATGGGACACGCTGCACCCCGGGACAGCGCTGTAAAGCGGACTGGCCGCAGCCGCCTGTTGGCCGTGCTGCTGGCCGGGGCACTCCTGGCCACCTCGGCGTGCTCGGCGGCGGACCAGGGGCCGCAGACAGCCGCGTCCGGATCAGCAAGCTCCGGCGAGTTGAATGTTTTCGCCGCTGCCTCGCTCAACGGCGTGCTCACGGACCTGGCCGCCGAGTTCGAGGACGACCACCCGGACGTGGCCGTCCGGCTCAACTTCGCCGGCTCCTCCGATTTGGCCACCCAGATTCTCTCCGGAGCACCCGCGGACGTGTTCGCCTCGGCCAACCCGGAGAACATGGAGAAGGTCACGGCACCCGGCATGGCAGCCGGAGACCCGGTCACGTTCGCAACGAATGAGCTCCAGATCGCTGTACCGGGCGGGAACCCGCACGGCATCACATCGCTGGCGGACCTCGCGGACCGGCAGATTAAGACCGTGATCTGCGCCCCGCAGGTGCCGTGCGGAGCGGCCACGCAAAAGGTTTCCCGGGAAGCCGGAATCGAGATCCCCGCGGTGAGCGAGGAATCATCCGTCACCGACGTGCTGGGCAAGGTGGTGTCGGGCGAGGCCGACGCCGGGCTGGTCTACGTGACCGACGTGAAGAACGCTCAGGGCGACGTCGAGGGCATCGACTTTGCCGAAGCCGGTGCCGCGGCCAATGACTATCCGATCGCGCGGCTGGCCGAGAGCACCAACCCGGAGGCCGCCGAGGCTTTCGTGGCGCTCGTGACCGGACCGGAAGGGCGGAAGACTCTGGCGGACTACGGCTTCGGAACGCCGTAACCACCGCGCGAAAACACCGCGCCCGCACGAACGCATGACGCAGGTGCCAGGGAACGGCGGACCAGCAAAGGACTAACGAGGGACCATGGATACAACGACGGCGGTGCCGGACACGGTGACCACGGCGCCGGACACAACAACCGTGGTGCGCGCTCCGGTGCCGTACTGGGTCTATCCGCTGGCCGCAGCAGGCGCCATCTTCGTCCTGCTGCCGCTGGCGGGGATGGCCGCCCGGGTGAATTGGCAGGAGTTTCCTCAGCTTGTCACCTCCGAGGCGTCGCTGGCCGCACTCGGCCTCAGCCTGCGGACAGCCACCGCCAGCACCGCCTTGTGCATAGTGCTGGGCATCCCGATGGCGCTGGTGTTGGCCCGCAGCAGCTTTCCGGGCCAGCAGGTGCTGCGTTCGCTGGTGCTCTTGCCGCTGGTACTGCCGCCCGTGGTCGGCGGCCTGGCCCTGCTGTACACCTTCGGGCGGCGCGGGCTGCTCGGCAGTACCTTCGAGGCGTTCGGACTCGAGATCGCCTTTTCCACCACCGCCGTGGTGCTGGCGCAAACCTTCGTGGCGCTTCCGTTCCTGGTATTGAGCCTGGAGGGAGCGCTGCGCACCGCGGGAACCCGGTATGAGGCCGCCGCGGCAACGCTGGGCGCTCGGCCTTCCCGCGTCCTTCGCACCGTCACGCTGCCCCTGGTGCTGCCGGGGCTGCTCTCCGGAGCGGTCCTGTCCTTCGCCCGGTGTCTCGGCGAATTCGGTGCCACCTTGACCTTTGCCGGCAGCCTGCAGGGGGTCACCCGCACGCTGCCGCTGGAGATCTACCTGCAGCGCGAAACCGATGCCGATGCCGCGGTGGCGCTGTCGCTGGTACTGGTGGTGGTCGCCGTCGTGGTGGTCATGCTGGTGCACCGCCGGTCCGGATGGGCTCCGGCCCTGGGCGTCCGGTGAGCCTGGAACTGACCGCGGGGCTACCGTCCCGCGGCTTCGAGGCGGACTTCAGCGTTGCCGACGGGGAAACGGTTGCCGTGCTCGGCCCGAACGGCGCCGGCAAGTCGACGCTGCTCGGCTTGATATCCGGCCTGCTGCGCCCAGCCTGGGGCCGGGCGCAGCTGGACGGCAACGTGCTCTTCAGCGCCGGGCAGGGCCAGCCCGACCGCTGGCTGCCCGCCCACGCGCGCGGCGTCGGTCTGCTGGCGCAGGAGCCGCTGCTGTTTCCGCACCTGAGCGTCACGGCGAATGTTGCCTACGGCCCGCGCAGTCGCGGCGCATCCCGTGCCGAGGCCGGGGCGACCGCCCGCCATTGGCTGGCCGAACTTGACGCCACCGAGCTGGCGGACCGCCGCCCCGCTGAGCTCTCCGGCGGCCAAGGGCAGCGCGTGGCAGTGGCCCGCGCCTTGGCCGCCGAACCTGCGCTGCTGCTGTTGGATGAGCCGATGTCCGCACTGGATATCACCGCGGCTCCAGCGTTGCGCAGGCTGCTGCGCAGAGTGTTGGAAGGACGCAGCGCCGTGATCGTCACTCACGAGCCGCTGGATGCCCTGTTGCTGGCCGACCGCGTGGTGGTGATGGACGGCGGGCGGATCGTCGAGCAGGGGCCGGTGCGCGAGGTGTTTGCCCGGCCGCGCAGCTCCTTCGCCGCGGGCATGACAGGCCTCAACCTGGTCACCGGGACCGCCACCGAAACGGGGCTGACAGACGCGGACGGGGTGCACTGGAGCGGCGAGGCCGAGGCCGGACTGCGTCCCGGCGACCTGGCCGCTGCCGCGTTCCGCCCTGCCTCCGTGGCGCTGTTCACCGATCTTCCGGCCGGCAGCCCGCGCAACGCCGTGGCGGCCACAGTGACCGAACTCGTGCCGCACGGCGGTCTGGTCACGGTCCGGGCCGGCTGGCTGGCAGCCGAGGTGACGCCGGCAGCAGTGACCGAACTGTCGCTGGCGCCGGGCGACCGCGTGCATTTTGTGGTCAAGGCGGCCGAAGTGTCGATCTATCCCAGGTAAGCCGCCGGCAGCGCCGTCCCGTCCGCCGCGTCCCCTAGGATGGCAGCAGAACCTGCACCTGCGGCAGGCCGGATCTGGCGGCACCCTGGCCACCGCCGGCCTGATCTGCGTATCAAGGAGGGCCCGTGGCCAAGAGCGTTGCCGAGCACCGCGCCGACGTCGAGGAACTGATCCGTTACGCGGCACGGGACTGCCTCGCCGGGAGCGAGTCCGTGGCGCTTGAAGCGGCCTATGGGCGCGTTTTGGCCGCCGACGTCGCGGCGCCGATGAGCCTACCGCCGTTCGCGAACTCGCAGATGGACGGCTACGCGGTCCGCAGCGCGGAGACTTCCGGCGGGGCGGACCTCGCCGTGGCGGCGACGATTCCGGCCGGCTATGCCGCGCCGGCGCTGCCGCCGGGCTCGGCCGCCCCGATCATGACCGGGGCCATGCTGCCCGAGGGCGCGGACGCCGTCGTCCCGATCGAGGAAGCGGTGCCGGACACCTTCCTGACCGAGCGCGACGGACACACGGTCAGGCTCCCGCAAACGCCGGCCGGCCGGTTCATCCGCTCCGTCGGCAGCGACATCGCCGCGGGCAGCCTCGCGCTGACCGCCGGAACGGTGCTGAAAGCGCCGCAGCTGGGACTGCTGGCGGCCTTGGGCCTGGCCTCGGCCGACGTGCGGCCGCAGCTGCGGGTGCTGCTGCTGAGCACCGGGGACGAGGTGGTGGCGGCCGGTGGACGGTTGGGCGCCGGGCAGATCTACGACGCCAACAACACCATGTTGGCCGCATCGCTCCGGGAAGCCGGCTGCGAGGTGGTAGAGAGCCGGATCCTGGCCGATGCGGCGCCGGAGTTCCGCCGCCTGCTGGACGCCGAGCTGCGCCGCCAGCGGGCGGATCTGGTGCTGACCTCCGGCGGCATCTCCAAGGGAGCCTTCGAAGTGGTCCGGCTGGCGCTCGAACCCGAGGGCGTGGCTTTTGCCCCGGTGGCCATCCAACCGGGCGGCCCGCAGGGCGCCGGCCGGATCGGCGGAGCTGTGTTCCTAGGCTTCCCCGGCAACCCGGTCAGCTGTTTGGTCTCCTTCGAGATGTTCCTGCGCCCGGCGCTGACTAGAGCGCTGGGTACCCCGGCGCCGCGCAGAATATTGCGGGTCCCGCTGGCCGAAGCCGCCGACTCGCCCCCGGCCAAGCATCAGGTGCGGCGCGGCCATTACGACGGCGGCCGGGTGCGGCTGGTGGGCGGAGCGGAGTCCCATCTGGTGCACGCGATGGCGCAATCCAACGCGCTGGTCCACCTGCCCGCTGGGGTCGGGCACGCGGAAGCCGGCCAGGACGTGGAAATATGGCTGCTATGAGCGATGCAGAACGACTGACCCATGTCCGCGAGGACGGCACGGCCCACATGGTCGATGTCAGCGGCAAGGACGAAACCACCCGGCAGGCCACCGCGCAGGCCGTGCTCTCCACCCGCTCCGACGTGGTGGAACTGCTGGCCGCCGGGTCGCTGCCGAAGGGCGATGCGCTGGCCGTCAGCCGGGTGGCCGGCATCATGGCGGCCAAGCAGACACCGCAGCTGATCCCGCTGTGCCACCCGCTGCCGATCAGCAAGGTCACCGTGGACTTCTTCCCGGCGGCGGACTCCGTGCGGATTGAAGCGACGGTCAAAACCCGTTCCGTCACCGGCGTCGAAATGGAGGCGCTGACGGCCGCCTCGGTGGCGGCGCTCAGCCTGTACGACATGGTCAAGGCGGTGGACAAGCACGCGGTGATCTCCGAGATCAAGGTGCTGGCCAAATCCGGCGGCAAGAGCGGGGACTGGGCGCTGTGAGCGCCAGGACCGCCGGCATCATCATCGCCTCCACCCGCGCCGCGGCCGGAGCCTACGAGGACGAATGCGCGCCGCTGATTTCCGAATGGCTGGCCGGCCACGGCCTGGCCGCCGGGGTGCCGCAGATCGTCGCCGACGGCGAGCCCGTCCGCCGCGCGCTGCGGAAGATGCTGGCCGCGGCACCCCGCGTCATCGTCACCAGCGGAGGAACGGGACTGGCTGCCGACGACCGCACCCCGGAGATCACCGCCGTCGTACTGGAGCGCGAACTGCCGGGCGTGATGGAAGCCATCCGCGCGTACGGACGCAGCAAGACGCCGCTGGCTGCGCTGAGCAGGGGCGTGGCCGGCACCGCCGGATCCACCTTTGTGGTCAATCTGCCCGGATCGCCCGGGGGAGTGCGCGACGGCTTGGCCGCCCTGGATCCGCTGATTGGCCACATCTGCGCCCAACTGGAGGGGAACACCGACGCCGGCCACGCGGGACCGGGGGATACTGGAAGCACCCGGCGGACGGAAGGACAACCATGACCAGCACGGTGTTGTATGCGGCGGTGACCGGTGACGCGATCGACGTTGCCGAGGCGACGGCCGCGGTGGATTCGGCCGAATGCGGTGCCGTGGTCAGCTTCAGCGGCGTGGTCCGGAACCACGACGGCGGGCAGGCCGTGGCTGCGCTGTCCTACTCGGCCCACCCCAGCGCCCAACGCGTCATCGCGGAGGTCGCCGGCCGGATCGCCGCGGAGCACGACGGCGTCCGGATCTGGGTGGCACACCGCACCGGCCCGCTGGCGATCGGCGATCCCGCCCTGGTGGCCGCCGTCGCCTCGGCACACCGCGCCGCGGCCTTTGCCGCCTGCTCGGAACTGGTGGACCGGATCAAGGAAGAGGTGCCCGTGTGGAAGGAACAGCACTTCGCCGACGGCAGCACCGAATGGGTCGGGATCGGCCAGTAGCGATACGCTGGAGGGCATGACTGAGCAACTTGCGGTGGCCGTGCTGGGCGCCGGCGGACGGATGGGGAGCGAGGCCGTCGCGGCCGTCGAGTCCGCCCCTGACCTCGAACTGGTGGCCGCGCTGAAGCGCGGCGACTCCCTCGAAGAACTGGTCTCCGCCGGGGCCCAGGTGGTGGTGGATCTGACCACCCCGGAGAACACCGAGGCCAACGTCCGGTTCGCCGTCGAACACGGCATGCATGCTGTGGTCGGCACCACCGGCTGGGACGAAGCCAAGCGGGCCTCGCTGGTTGAGCTGCTGGAGCAGCACCCCGGAACGGGCGTGCTGATCGCACCCAACTTCGCGCTCGGTTCGGTGCTGGCATCCTCGTTCGCCGCTACGGCGGCCAAGTACTTCGAATCGGTGGAAATCATCGAACTGCACCACCCGGACAAGGTTGATGCACCCTCCGGCACCGCCATCCGCACCGCGCAGCTGGTGGCCGCCGCCCGCGAAGCCGCCGACGTTCCCGCGGGGCCGGACGCCACCACCAAGTCGCTGGACGGTGCCCGCGGGGCGGATGTGGACGGCGTGCGCGTGCACAGCGTGCGGCTGCGCGGCCTGGTGGCGCACCAGGAGGTGCTGCTCGGTGGGCCGGGCGAACAGCTCACCATCCGGCACGATTCGTTCGACCGCGCCTCATTCATGCCCGGCGTGCTGCTGGGCGTCCGGACCGTCACAGGGCGGCCCGGACTGACCTACGGACTGGACGGGTACCTGGAACTTTCATGAGCAACACTGAAGACACGGCGGGCGTGCCCGAGGGCGGCAACGGCGTCGGCTGGTACACCCGGCACGGAGCAAAAATCTGGGTCGGTGTGATCCTCGTCCTGCTGGTGGGCTATTTGATAGCCACCCTGCAGCGGGCCTGGCTGATGCTGCGCGAACCGGACCTCGTGGCCAAGGGCCTGGGCGTGGCCCTGGTGATCCTGCCCGTCATCGGCGCGTGGGCGCTGAGCCGGGAACTGCTGTTCGGCTCGCGGATGTCCAGGCTGGCCCGGACGCTGGAGGCCGAAGGCGGCCTGCCGGTGGACAACCTGCCGCGCACGCCCGGCGGCCGGATTGTCCGGGAAGCGGCGGACCAGGAGTTCCTCAAGTACAAGGCGGAGGCCGAAGCCGCGCCGGAGGACTGGCGCAGCTGGTTCCGCCTTTCCTGCGCCTACGACGCGGCCGGCGACCGCAAGCGCGCCCGCGAGTCGATGCGCCACGCGATCGGACTCAGCCGCTCCTGAGCGGAATGCTCAGCGGGACCGGCTGCCGGCCGGCCGGAGCGCATCGCGGGTGAGCCTGGACGCGGTGGAGGTCACCAGCTCGAACGGTCCTCGCCAGCCCAGGGCGTGGAAGACCATTCCGATGACCATCGCTGCCACCGCCTGCCACAGGTACGCCGGAAGATCCGGGGCATCGGGGGGCAGCACGCTGAGGACCCAGACATGGGCGGAGTAGAGCGTCAGGGTCATGGCGCCGGCGCCGGACAGCGGCAGCAGCAGCCACGGCAGCCGCGAGGTCAACAGGAGGCAGACCGCCAGCACCACGGCGGAGGTGCCCACGGTATGCAGCAGGTCGAAGCTCGTGCCGGAGTGCGGTGAGGCGCCGCCCAGCCACCACCACGAGCCGCGCTGCTCCACCCAGCTCATGTTCACCTGGTACACCAGATCGAAGTCTGCCCGTTGTGCCGACTCGGTGGCTGCCACTTCGGCGTAACCGCCCATCCGGTCCATCACCAACCAGGAGCTGGCTTTGCCCGCCACCGCCAGCAGCGCGCCCAGGGCCAGCAGTCCCAGCTGCACGCCGGTGCGCTGCAGTTCCAGCCGGCCGATCAGCAACCCGGCGAGCAGATAGCCTAGCCACTGCAGCACGGGGTAATAGCCGGTCAGGAAGATGTCGCTGAGCAGCGTGGCGGGCGTCAGCAGGTCATAGAGCATGGGGTTGTGGCCCAGCTCGGCCGGGTATACGGCAGCTTCTGCCACGGGGCGCAGCAAGTGCGCCAGCACGGGGGAGAGGATGATCCACCCGGCGGCCCACAGCGCCAGCAGGCGGCGGCGCAACTGGAGGAACGGCAGCGCACACAGGAACAGCACGGCATAGTTGACCAGGATCACCGCAACGTTCACTTCCAGGGTGCCCAGCATCATGCCGACCGTCGCAATCAGCAGGGCGCGGACGGCGATGCCGCCGCGGTCCGCAGCCAGGCTGTCGCCCTGGTGGCCGCGGCTGCCGCCGGTCAGCAGCGCCAGCCCCACTCCGGCCAGGACCGCGAACAGCGCCGAGGACCGACCGGACAAGACCAGGCCAACGAAATTCGGCTCCGGATTCGTGCCGGCCGTCCACGGCGCAAAGATGTGGGTAGCCATCATGCCCAGCAGGGCGATGCCGCGGGCGGCGTCGATACCGGCAATCCGGCGGCCGGTGGAAGCAGAGGGCATGCACCGATATTCTCACAGCCGGCCAGAAGACCGGCGGGAAAGATCAGCGGCCGGCACACGATACCGTGAGGGAATGGACACCTTCGAACACTGCTCTGCGGCGGCCGGGGAGCGGCCATGATGGGATTCGCTGTCAATGAGTACGACGGCGTGCGGCTGGCTTTCGAGGACACCGGCACCGGCGAACCGCTGCTGTTGGTCCACGGAACGGCGTTGTCCAAGGCTGCCTGGCGGGGACTGGGCTACCAGCGCGCCCTCAAACCGCGCTACCGGGTGGTCTCGCTGGACATGCGCGGGCACGGCCGCAGTGACAAGCCGCACAACGATGACGCCTACACGATGGAGCGCTTCATGGGCGACGTCGAAGCGGTGCTGGACGCCTGCGGGCTGCAGAGCGTGCATTACTTCGGCTACTCCTTTGGCGCACGGGTCGGGCTGGCGATGGCCGCCTCCCGGCAGCATCGGCTGCGTTCACTCACCATGCTCGGCGGGACCCACCGGAGCATGGCCGGCCAGGTCGGCAAGCTCTTCTTTCCCGACTACCTGGAAGCGCTTGAGACCGGCGGCATGGAGGAGTTCATCCGCCGCTGGAACGATCGCCGCAGCGCGGCGGTAGACCCGGCCACCCGGCAGGCCTTCCTGGCGAACGACCCGGCCGCGCTGGCGGCCTACTTCCGCGCCGGCGAAGAGTTGCCGGGGCTCGATCCGCGCGTCGTCCAGCAGATCCACTTGCCGGTCCTGCTGATCGCCGGCAGCAAGGACCATCCCCGGGCGGAGGAATCGCGCCAGGCCGCCGCCCTGCTGCCGGACGGACACTTCGCCGAACTGCCCGGTTTGGACCACGCCAGCTGCCTGTCCGCCCAGGAAGACGTGACCGCACTGTTGACGGGTTTCCTGGAAAGGGCCCACGCAAACCGCTGACGGGTTTCGCGGAGCATGCCCGCAAACCGCTGACGGGTTTCCCGGAGCATGCCCGCTCAAACCGCTGAGGCAGCCGCGTTGCCCGGGCCCCCGCAGGCCGCCGCCGGCGCGCCACGTGGCGGAAACTCCGTGTCGACCCTTGTACACCGTTGCCTGATACCGGCTCCGGACACGGTAACGTTTTCCCTATGGCTGAGTCTGACGTTCGTGAGTATCCCTTCGGCACCCTGGTCACCGCAATGGTCACCCCCTTCACCGAGGAGGGTGAGGTGGACTACCTGAAGACCGCCGAGTTGGCCGACAAACTGGTCCAGGACGGCTGCGACGGGCTCGTCGTCACCGGCACCACCGGCGAGACATCAACGCTGACCGATGACGAGAACGAAGCGATGTTCCGCACGGTCGTCGAGGCGGTCGGTGGACGCGCCAAGGTCATTGCCGGGTCGACCACCAACGACACGCGCCACTCCATCAACCTGTCCCGGCGTGCCGCCGCCGTCGGAGTGGACGGGCTCCTCATTACCGCCCCGTACTACAACAAGCCGAGCCAGGCGGGCGTCCAGGCCCACATCGAAACCATCGCCTCCGCCATCGGCCTGCCGGTCATGGTCTACGACATCCCCGGCCGCGCCGGCATCTCGATCGCGACGGACACCCTGATCCGGCTGGCAGAGCACCCGCTCGTCGTGGCGCTCAAGGACGCCAAGGCGGACTACGGCGAGACCACCCGCGTCCTGGCCAACACGGACCTGGACGTCTACTCGGGCGACGACGGACTGACCCTGCCGCTGATGGCGGCCGGCGCCGTCGGCGTGGTGAGCGTCACCGCCCACGTGGCCACCCGGCAGTTCCGCGAGCTGGTCGATGCCGCGCTGGCGGGGGACTTCGCCACCGCACGCCGGCTCCACTTCGAATTGGACCCGGTCATCCGGGCCGTGATGACCCACGTGCAGGGCGCAGTCGCCGCCAAGCAGGTCCTGAAGTGGCAGGGCGTGCTGCCCAACTCGGTGGTCCGGCTGCCGCTGGTGGAACCGTCGGAGGCAGAGCTCGCGCCCATCCGCGCGGACCTGACCGAGGCCGGCTGGACCCTGGAGGCCCTGAACGCCCGATGAGCCAGTCCACGCTGACCCAACTTCGCACCCCGCCCAGCCTCGAACCGGGCACGCTCCGGATTGTTCCGCTCGGCGGACTCGGAGAGATCGGCCGCAACATGGCGGTCTTCGAGATTGACTCGAAACTGCTGGTGGTCGACTGCGGCGTGCTGTTCCCGGAAGAGCACCAACCCGGGGTGGATTTGATCCTGCCGGACTTCTCCTACATCGAGGACCGGCTCGACGACGTCGTCGGCGTCGTCCTCACCCACGGGCACGAGGACCACATCGGTGCCGTCCCGTACCTGTTGCGCATGCGGCAGGACATTCCGCTGATCGGTTCCCAGCTGACCCTGGCCCTCGTGGAGGCCAAGCTGGCCGAACACCGGATCACGCCCTACACCCTCACCGTCGCCGAAGGCCAAATCGAGCAGTTCGGCCCCTTCGAATGCGAATTCGTGGCGGTTAACCACTCCATCCCGGACGCACTGGCGGTCTTCCTCCGGACCGCCGCCGGCACCGTGCTGCACACCGGCGACTTCAAGATGGACCAACTGCCGCTGGACGGGCGGATCACCGACCTGCGCGCTTTCGCCCGCCTCGGCGAGGAGGGCGTGGACCTGTTCATGGCCGACTCCACCAACGCGGACGTCCCAGGCTTCACCACCGCGGAGAAGGAAATCGGCCCGGTGCTGGAGCGCCTCTTCGGCCAAGTGCAGAAGCGCATCATCGTCGCCTCGTTTTCCTCCCACATCCACCGCGTCCAGCAGGTGCTCGACGCCGCTGCCGCCCACGGCAGGCACGTTGCCTTCGTGGGCCGCTCCATGGTGCGGAACATGAACATCGCCGCCAAACTGGGCTTCCTGAATGTTCCCGAGGGCATCCTGGTGGACCTGAAGAACGTGGAGGACTTCCCGGACGACCGGATCGTGCTGATGTCCACCGGCTCGCAGGGCGAGCCGATGGCCGCCCTGTCCCGGATGGCCAACGGCGACCACCGCATCCAGGTCGGCAAGGGGGACACGGTGATCCTGGCGTCCTCGCTGATTCCCGGCAACGAAAACGCCGTCTTCCGGGTCATCAACGGCCTGTTGAAGCTCGGCGCCGAGGTCATCCACAAGGGCAACGCCAAGGTCCACGTATCCGGACACGCTGCTGCCGGCGAGCTGCTGTACTGCTACAACATCCTGCGGCCCAAGAATGCCCTGCCGGTGCACGGCGAGACCCGCCACCTGATTGCCAACGGGCGGCTGGCCGAACAGACCGGTGTGCCGGCGGACAACGTTCTGCTGGCGGACGACGGATCGGTCGTCGACCTGAAGGACGGCACCGCGCGGATTGTCGGCCAGATCGAGTGCGGATACGTGTACGTGGACGGATCGAGCATTGGCGAGATCACCGACGCCGACCTCAAGGACCGCCGGATCCTGGGCGAGGAAGGGTTCATCTCCGTCATCACCGTGGTCAACCGCAGCACGGGCCAGATTGTCTCCGGACCAGAAATTCATGCCCGCGGGTTCGCCGAGGACGATTCGGTCTTCGACGACATCAAACCGAAGATCATCAGCGCGCTTGAAGAGGCAGTGGTCAACACCACGGACCACACCACATACCAGCTGCAGCAGGTGGTACGCCGGGTGATTGGCACCTGGGTGAACAAGCGGCACCGCCGCCGGCCGATGATCGTCCCGGTGGTCCTGGAGGCTTGAGACCGGTCCGGCGCAGTTGATCCGCGCGGGCCAAATCCCGCGGATGAGCAGGTTCAGCCGGTAACCTTGCGACTATGGCGACTCGTACTTCCCCTGCCCGAAAAGGCACCCAGCAGTCGCGCGGTAAGGGTACAGGCACTACTGCGCGCTCCTCATCGGGGCGTTCCAGCAAGACCAAAGTGCTCGATGTGCAGCCCCCGGAGGAGCAGCTGCCGCTGCTGCCGCGGATGATCCACGGGCTGTGGATGAGCCTGGCCCGTCCGGTGGCAGCGGGCGTACGGAAGCTCGGGCCCGATGTGCGGCCCGCCCACGAACTGCGCCGCGACGGCACCGGTTTTTTCCTGCTGCTCTTTGCCGCCTGCGTCGCCACCGTGGAGTGGTGGGCCCTGGACGGCTGGTTCGGGGACGTGGTGCACGCCGTGGCCGGTGGAACCTTCGGCTGGATGGCGCTGGTGCTGCCGGTGCTGCTGCTGATCATGGCAGTGCGCCTCATGCGCCACCCGGAGGACTCCCCGGCCAACAGCCGCATCTCCATTGGCCTGATCCTCTTCCTGGCCTCGGGCTCCGGACTCGCCCATGTGATCGGCGGCCAGCCCGCCCTGGCGGACGGCTTCGACGCTTTGTGGGCAGCCGGCGGGATGGCCGGCTTCCTGCTCGCGGCCCCGCTGGCGGCCGTCACCGTGTGGCTGCCGGTCGCCGTCTACGGACTGCTGGCCTTCACCAGCATCCTGATCATGACCGCCACCCCGTTCCGTCACATTCCCATGCGACTGCGGATGCTCTACGAGCACCTGATGGGCCAGGACCCGTCGGCAGAAGCCGAGCACCGGCCGGCCGCCGACGGGCATGACCAAAGCTACCTCTACGCCGATGAAGCCCCGGCCAAGGAACGCAAGCCGCGGCGCAAGCTGTTCGGCAAGCGCAAGACCGAAGAGGCCGAGGGCGCCGACGACGAGGGTTTCTACTTCGACGAGGCGTTCGAAACACCGGTGATCGAGGCCGAGGAACCTGAGGAAGAAGCCGGAACGGAGCAGTCGGCGCCGGCCGTGCCGCCGGGGGTGCGCAGGCCCACCCAGGCCGAGCTCGCCGTCGAAAAAATCAAGCGCAACCAGGGGCTGGTACCCGAGGGCGCCACCGAGGCGTTGCCGGTGCTGCCTGCCTCCGCGCCGGCGGCCGCAGCCCCCACCGTCCCGGCCAACCCGGTGCAGCCGCAGCCGCCGACCACCCCGATCCCGCAGCGCACCGAACAGTTGCAGTTGGCCGGGGACGTCGCCTACACCCTGCCGCCCTCGGATTTCCTGCCGCCGGGTCCGCCCTCGAAGGAACGCTCGGAGGCGAACGACGCTGTCGTCGCGGCGCTGACCGAGACGCTGGACCAGTTCAAGGTGGACGCGAAGGTGACCGGGTTCTCCCGCGGCCCGACGGTGACCCGCTACGAGATCGAGCTGGCACCGGGCACCAAGGTCGAACGGGTCACGGCGCTGTCGAAGAACATCTCCTACGCCGTGGCCAGCTCTGACGTGCGCATCCTGTCGCCGATTCCCGGAAAGTCGGCCATCGGCATCGAAATCCCGAACACGGACCGCGAGACGGTTTCCCTGGGCGACGTGCTCAGGTCGAACAATGCCCGCAAGACCGAGCATCCGATGGTCATGGGCGTGGGCAAGGACGTGGAGGGCGGCTTCGTGCTGGCCAACCTGGCCAAGATGCCGCACCTGCTCGTCGCGGGCGCCACCGGCGCGGGCAAGTCTTCGTTCGTGAATTCGATGATCACCTCGATCCTGATGCGCTCGACACCGGACGAGGTGCGGATGGTCATGGTGGACCCCAAGCGCGTGGAACTGACCGCGTACGAGGGCGTGCCGCATCTGATCACGCCGATCATCACCAATCCGAAGAAGGCAGCCGAGGCGTTGCAGTGGGTGGTCCGGGAGATGGACACCCGCTACGACGACCTCGCCAACTTCGGTTTCAAGCACATCGATGATTTCAACAAGGCCGCGCGCAACGGGAAGGTTGTGCCGCCGGCCGGGTCCAAGCGCGTGATCAAGCCCTACCCGTACCTGCTGGTGATCGTGGACGAGCTCGCGGACCTGATGATGGTCGCCCCGCGGGACGTTGAGGACTCCATCGTCCGCATCACCCAGCTTGCCCGCGCCGCCGGGATCCACCTGGTGTTGGCCACCCAGCGGCCCTCGGTGGACGTGGTGACCGGCTTGATCAAGGCCAACGTCCCGTCGCGGATGGCGTTCGCCACCTCGTCGGTGACCGACTCCCGCGTTGTGCTCGACCAGCCCGGCGCCGAGAAGCTGATCGGCCAGGGCGACGCCCTGTTCCTGCCGATGGGCGCCAACAAGCCCATCCGCGTCCAGGGGGCTTGGGTCTCCGAATCGGAAATCCACCGGGTGGTGGAACACGTCAAGGGACAGCTGCAGGCAGTCTACCGGGAGGACGTCGCCGTCGAGGCGCCAAAGAAGCAGATCGACGACGACATCGGAGACGACCTGGACGTGCTGCTGCAGGCGACCGAACTCGTGGTCACCACGCAGTTCGGCTCGACGTCGATGCTGCAGCGGAAGCTGCGCGTGGGCTTCGCCAAGGCCGGCCGCCTGATGGACCTGCTCGAGTCCAGGGGCGTGGTCGGCCCGTCCGAGGGCTCGAAGGCACGCGACGTGCTGGTCAAGCCGGACGACCTGGCCGCGACGCTCGCCGCCATCCGGGGCGACGAGCCGCCGGCGGCCGCCCCGGGCGAGGCAAGCGAAGCCGATTCACTGACGGAGGCGCTGGCAGAGAACGCCAACGCGAACCACGGTTTCGACGCCCCGCGTGACTTGGTCGCCGAAGACCTCGACTCCCGGCCGCAGGCGGTGGACTATTACGACGGCGACGAGGACGGCGCCGGGTCCGAGGACGCCTGGAACCTGACCGGGAGGTGACGTCCGCGGGGCTGCTTACTACGCCCGGCGGCTGAAGCCATCCGGCAGGCGGGTAGCCTTGAACGCGTGACTGATTCAGTGTCCCGGCCCGTGCCCCTGCTCAACATCGCCAACGTCCTCACGACGGTGCGGATCCTGCTGGTTCCGTTTTTCATCTGGTTCCTGCTGGCTGACGGCGGCGCAGGGGGCGTGTTCCGCTGGCTGGCGGTGTTGGTTTTCGCCGTCGCCATCTACACGGACAAGCTGGACGGCGATCTGGCCCGCAGTCGGGGTCTGATCACCAACTTCGGCAAGATTGCCGATCCGATCGCCGACAAGCTCCTGATCGGTTCGGCGTTGATCCTGCTGTCGGTGCTGGGCGATCTGCCGTGGTGGATCACCATCGTCATCCTGGTCCGGGAGCTGGGTATCACCTTGCTGCGTTTCGTCGTGATTCGTTACGGGGTCATGCCGGCCTCGCGCGGCGGCAAACTGAAGACCGTACTCCAGACGCTGGCCATCTTCCTCTACCTCCTGCCGCTCGAGTCTTGGCTGGGACCCTGGGCCGTCTGGGTGGCCTTCGTCGTCATGCTGCTCGCCGTCGTCGTCACCGTGGTGACCGGCGTCGACTACGTCGTGAAGGCCGTGAAGTTGCGTCGCGCTTCCCTCGCGGGGAGCGAGGGCCAGCGATGAACACCACACAGGCCGCGGCCGTCGTGGCCGCAGCCATCGCCCGGAAACTGACGGTGGCCACGGCCGAATCGTTGACGGCCGGAATGGTGGCGGCCGAACTGGCCACCATCCCGGGGGCGTCGGGCACGCTGCAAGGCGGCGTCGTGGCCTACCAGAGCGCGGTCAAGGCGGCCGTGCTCGGCGTCGACGCTGATCTGTTGGAACGGGAGGGCGCGGTCACCGAGGCCGTGGCCTGTCGGATGGCCGAGGGGGCCAGGCGAGTCCTGCAGGCGGACATTACGGTGTCCACCACCGGGTTTGCCGGACCGGAACCGCACGGTGGCCGGGAGGTGGGGACGGTGTGGATCGGCGTCGCAGCCCCGCAGGGAACCTGGGCCGTTGAATTCCACTTCGACGGCGACCGCGCCCGGATCCGGCAGCAGGCCTGCGAAGCCGCCATCATGGAACTGGGCCGGGCGGTCGACGATGAGGCGGCTGTTTTGTCCGGATCTTAGATTTAAGCCCGGGGAACAAAAATATTGATTCAGTAGTTATCAAAGGTGTCAGCAGCTGTTAGGTTGTTGGCCTAGGCTTGAAAACAGCGGCAGATGCCGCCCACCTTATGAGGGAGCAAGGCGATACAGATGGTAAAGCAGCCCGTGTCCGTAAACGGTGTGGTCCGTTGGCGTGATGTGGGATTGGCCGAAGAACCCCGCAGGGAGCAGAAGGAGCGCAAAATGGTAGTGTTGCGACACGAAATTGGCGATGTCCTCCGTGATGTCCGGCAGCGGCAGGGACGAACCCTGCGTGAAGTGTCGCACAGCGCCCGCGTTTCCCTTGGCTACCTGAGCGAAGTCGAACGCGGCCAGAAGGAAGCGTCGTCTGAACTGTTGTCTTCGATTTGCTCGGCACTGGACGTCCCCTTGTCGCACATGCTGCGGGAAGTGAGCGACCGGGTCGCAGAAGCGGAGGGAGTGGTCATTCCCGATACCGTCCCGCAGGAACTCTCGCGTGAGTTTGTCGGCGACATTCCGGACGAACTGCCCGAGGAACTCCGCGGTTTGGCTTCCGCCCGATACTGACCAAAGACCCTCATGGGCCGGTTCCGCCGCTGTGGCGGAACCGGCCCATTTTTTTGTGTCCGCGGGCCCCGGGCGGACCGCCGCCCGTTTAGTGGGCCGGCGGTTCATTGGCGTAGGAGGCGTTCAGCCGGTCCAGCAGCTGTCCCAGCGTGGACAAGTCTTCAACAGACCAGTCGCCAAGACGCTCGTGAAAGGCGATCTTGCGGGCGGCCTGTGCCTCGGCCAGTTTTTCCAACCCTGCGGGGGTCAGGGTGATGGACTGGGCCCGGCCGTCCAAAGGATCCGCCTGCTTGCCCACCAACCCCAACTGCTCGAGCATGGCGATTTGGCGGCTGACAGACGGTTTGCCCACTCCAATGGCCGCGGCCAGCTCCGTGAGCCGCAACGAATGCTCCCGCTGGAGGATCAGCAGAAGTCCGTAAGCGGCCGGTTCCATGTCGGGGTGCACGGTCCGCGCCACCCGGTGGGAGTTCGCCCTGGCCCGGCGCCAGAGTAAGCTCAGCTGCCGTTCAAGTGCTTCGATGGCCGTATCGAACCCTGCATCTTCGCTGCCTGTGGCATGGTCTGTCATGGCCTTATTCTAATGAGGGCAGGGGCCGTCGCAGAGAATCCCGCGCGGACACGTCGCAGGCCGATTGCGGCGTCGAAGGAATCTCGATGCCGACCGGCCGCGTCAGGCGGACACGTGAGAAGATGTACGCGTGCGAATCAGTGACTTCTGGCGGTTGATGGACGATGAATTCGGTTCGGCCTATTCGCATGTCCTCGCCGCGGATTTGGTGCTGGGACAGCTCGGCGGCCGGACCGCCGCCGAAGCATTGGCTGCTGGAATTCCGCCCAAAACGGTATGGCAGGCCGTCTGCGATATCCAGGACGTTCCGCAGGAACGGCGCTGGGGCAAGGACCGCGAGCCGCGCGGCTGAGCGGACACGCCCGGCAGGAAACCCCGATATGTTCGAAAGTGTGTTCGGATGCCGCTAAGCTTCTACACAGACCGCTGAGAGGCCGGATCATCCACACGCTCCGCTGCCGATCCCGATTTTGTCCGAGCCGGACGTTACGGTCGGAAGAGTCAAGACAGACCAGGCCCGAGGGCCGCAAGAGACTGAGGTGAACAATGGCCGCACCAGCTGACCGCGAGAAGGCACTGGAAGCTGCGCTGGCGCAGATCGACAAGCAGTTCGGCAAGGG
>NZ_JBNHHB010000062.1:0-29769 GCF_059091905.1 Arthrobacter sp. Dra40 | reverse complement strand
GGCGGGCTCCCAGGGCCGAGACGGCGGATGTCCGAAGATTGGTCAACGCTATTCCGTCGAGGACAGCCTGGGGCTGCCGTGTCGGGCCACCGAAGAGTACGTACAAGCCCTGGATTACTGGAGCCCCGACTGCAGAGTTTCCTGCAGTGATGGTTAGCAGTTTCGTGCCCACTACGTCCTCCCACGAGGAGGGCATTTGCAGGAACTGTCCAACCCCTGTCTCCACCCGGCTTCGTCGTCCATCCTGTTCCGGATCGAGACCGGAAACTAGGACTGACTCGAGAGCGTCGACGGCGGCTGCAGGTGCGAGCGCGTCCCGGACTGACTCTCCATCAATGAAGGCAATCGGATAATGACCGGCCGCAATGCTTTTCGGTGATTCCATGGTGGCGAGCCTCTTGACGCCCGGGTTACTTGATCAGGCGGGGTTCGCCGGTATCAGCCGCAGATTCGGGCAGGTCATGAGATGCGAGGACTTCGACGATTTTGCCGTCTGCCTTCATCGACTCAATGCTCGTGTTCAGCGCTTCCGTCAGGCTGGAATTTCCCTTAGTGTGGGGGAAACCGATCTGTGCGGGTTCCTTCGATGCGATAACCCGTTCATCGGGGTCGACGCCTTCAACCGTGAACTTATCGTTGTCCTTGTACATCATGGCGGCAGAACCGTACCCATCCAATCCAAGCTGAATACGGCCGGCCTTCAAGTCTGCCTGCATTTCGACTGCGCTCGGGTAGATGGAGAGGTTGTCACCCATGACTGCCTTCATGTCTGTGACCCACAGGTAGCCGTCCACCGTACCGACTTTGAGCGACTCCATCGCTGCAATGGAGGTGGTGCCGTCGGACGAGATCGCAGCCATCTCGTCGGTGTAGATGGGGTCACTCATATCGACAACTTCCGCCCGTTGGGCGGTTCGGTAATAGCAACCAATCGCCACGTCGGCGCGATTGCTTTGAACGGCCGGGATCGTACCCGCGTAGGACGTCTTTTCCATCTTGACCTCAAGACAGTTCGCCGCCGCGAACTCCTTGATGACCTCCGCGTCCACGCCTGTGGCCTCGCCGTTGGACACAGAGGAGAAGGGGGGGAATTCAGGGGCCGCGACGGTGAGGACTCCCTCCTGAAGCGTCTTAACCTCGCTCTGAGGTTCACAGTCATCGGCAACGGAAGCGGCTGTGCCACCGCCTCCACAGCCCGTGAGGGTTACGACGGCGATAGCACTGGCACTGAACGCAAACACGGAACGCAGTTTCATCGTTTTTCCTTCAGGGTGGGAGTTGGGTTGTGTGTGATCTGTAATACACAACCGGTCGTCGATTACTCTTGCTGGTAAGCGTCGTCCCTGTCAAGGGTTAGGAATAAATCGTGATCATGACAGAGGTGCTCCTTAACGGAGCCGTAGCGGTGTCCGTTGACTTACTTGGTGAAAATTGAGCTCAAAGGAGCGTTTGATGCAGGACAGCAGGAATCAGGTCGCCGCTTTCAAGAGTCTTGGGTTGAACCGCGGGACGCTCAAGGATGAGGCCGTAGCCGTAGTCCGGCAGGCCCTAATGTCCGGCGTGATGGAACCTGGGCAAATCTATTCTGCTAACTCCTTGGCGGTGCAACTGGGCGTTTCGAACAGCCCCGTGCGTGAGGCGATGATGGAGTTGTCGACCAAGGGATTGCTTGAGGTCGTGCGGAACCGAGGCTTCCGAGTTGTGGAAATGAGTGACGCAGACAGGCGCGAGGTCTACGACCTGCGAATGCTTATTGAGGTTCCCGCAGTCGTACAAGTAGCGGAGCGGGGGTTGGCACGACAGAACGCGGAGCTCGTGCGTGGCCTGGCCCAGATCACGATGGACACGGCGCGCCCGGACAACATGCTGGAATACCTTGATGCGGATCAGGCGTTTCATATGGGAATTGTTGCGTTGCTTGGCAATCGTCGACTAAACGGCATCATCGAGAATCTGCGTGATCAGAGCCGTGTGCGTGGGTCCTACCATTTGGCGGAGAGGGGGCGGCTGCGGCAGAGCGCACAGGAGCACGGGCCGATTGTGGAAGCGCTCATCGCCGGAGATGCTGCCCGAGTGGAGTTACTAATGACCAGCCACCTCGACTACGCCCGTCCCTGACCTCTCGTGCCGAGCCTAGGTTACGGCGGGCAGGGCCGGCGTAACCTGCCCGTTAGCTGCTGTGTTCGGCCACGGAGGCAGCAAGTGCATCCTCCACCCGTGCGACACTCGGACGGCCCAGAATGGCCTTTCGCGCAATGGTCACCATGTTACGAACGTGCTTTCCCGGCAGTGATGCGCTCTGACTGCGGGCGTTGTGAAGCTTCAGCATTGTGTCGGTAGCTATGGTGTTCCCAAACCCTGCCGCACATAAGCCGAGCGAGAGGGTCGTGTCCATGACCGTATGCGCCGCGTCTACCTCGATGCCCTGGGCGATCAAAGCCAAGCGCGCAGCACGCCCGAAGGCAGTCTCCGACGGCGGCAGCAGCCACGCTGCATCCCCCAGCATGGGGATGGCAACGGGTGAGATCCGTCTGCTTGAAGCGCTTTGCACGCCGTTGCTGCCGGAACCGGAGAAAACTACACGGAGGGGCTCCGAGAGAATGGTTCTCTTGGCGACGATAGCCGGAACGGGCAGGGGTAGCCCGGTATATTCCAAGCCCAAGGCGAGGTCGACCGTACCCGCTACTACCGCAGCGACCATCGCCTCTGGATCCAACTCCTGCATGCGGACCCGGATGTGCGGATCAGTACGCTTGAGAATCGTGATTGCCGGCGCGGCACAGGCAAGCGCGCCGGAGCCGAAAATGCCTAACCGCACAATCGCGTCAACACCGTTTCTTAGATCATCCAAAGCAGTGGACGCCGCCCCCTCCGCGGCCAGAATGGTCTGGGCATGCCGATGGAGGAGATGCCCGGCGTCAGAGAGACTGAGATTTCGTCCATCTTTGATGAACAGTGGAGTGCCAGCCTCTTGCTGCAAGCTGGCCATTTGCTGCGAGATCGCCCCAATGGAGTATCCGAGCCGTTCCGCGGCGGCGCTCATCGTGCCGCTTTCGGCCACGGCACACAGGGTCCTCAGCTGATTAAGAGTCCAACTCCGCACGCGCGCTCCTTTAGGGAACCTAAATGAATTCGATCAGCAACTATAGCTTGACGCTAAGGCCAACCTGCAGGATGGTGTTATATATAACCCGTTACCGATTGCGGACTAGCACTCTTTCCTCGTCAGGAGGTCCCATGGACAGGCAAATCGTTCCGCTCTCGCTTCCAGAGGGCGTAGCCCAGCCGACTGCGGCCGACGTCGTCGTGATCGGCGGTGGGATTATGGGCGTCAGCACAGCCTTCCATCTGGCAGAAGCGGGCGTGAAGAATGTCGTGCTCATAGAGCGCGGAGAGCTGGGGGGCGGCTCCTCCGCAAAGCCGCTAGGAGGCGTGCGGGCTACATTCTCGGATCCGGCCAATGTGGCTTTAGGAAAACGGAGCCTGGATGCCTACAGCCGGTTCACCGAGCGTTTTGGTACTGATATTGGCCTCAGGCGCGTCGGATATCTCTTTCTGTGCCGCAGCGGCACAGAAGTGATCGACTGCGAACGCAGCACCATCGTGCAGAACGAGTTCGGCAGCAACAGCCGCATGATCAGTCCGGATGAGGCAGTCCAAATAAACCCGTTTTTGGCTAAGGAGTCGCTCCTTGCCGCATCGTATTCTCCAGAAGACGGCTTTGCCGAACCGACGAAGGCAGTGCAGGCGTATGCGGGCGCCGCCATGGTGCTTGGAGTGCGAATCCTGACCGGCACCGAAGCGCTCGATATCGAGGCCACCAACGGTTCGATCACCGCTGTTGTTACCAACCGCGGGACCATCCGCACAGAAGCAGTCGTTTGCGCCACCGGCGCGTGGTCCCGCAAGATCGGCCAGATGGTGGGTGTCGATCTGCCAGTCACGCCTGTCCGCCGCCAGATAGGGATGACCCGCCAGCAACCGGTCCCCTATCCGGAAGTGCCGTTCACACTGGATCTGTCCACGACGATGTACTTTCATAACTACTACAACGGTATGTTGCTGGGCATCTCCAACAACCAGGACCCCGGATTTGGCCGCGACTTCAGTCACGAGTGGCTCCCTGAGTTCAACGCGGCTGCCAGAATCTGCGCGCCGGGCCTTGCTGAACCTGACCTGGAGCTCGGCTGGGCCGGATTGTACGAAAACACTCCGGACCACAATGCGCTGATTGGTGCCTCCTCCGAAGTGTCCGGGTTCTACTACGCCACCGGCTTCTCCGGCCACGGTTTTCTGCAAGGGCCGGCCGTCGGCGAACTGGTCCGCGACATGTACTTGGGACGACAAGGTTTCATGGACGCCTCTACCTTCTCCGCAGACCGCTTTAACGACGACCTTGCGCTGGTGCGCGAAGTCCACATCATCTGACGACCGCGCCGCGCACGAACGACGAAAGGAATGACAACCATGACCTTCAAAGACTCGTGGGAGCTCCGGGCCCAGTTCGCCCAGAGCCTCTCGACCATGTACGGCAAGGAAGTGCCCGCGTACAACACTCTGGTCGAGGTCTCCACCAGGGTGAACGAGGAGTACTTGCACCGGCATGGGGCTGCGGCTGAGCGGTTGGGTAGCATCAGCCGGGTCACTGCAGAACGCCACGGGGCGATCCGCGTGGGTTCCGAGCGCGAGATGTCCCAGGTATCACGGGTGTTCTCTGCCTTCGGCATGTACCCGGTGGGTTTTTACGACCTGCGGGATGCCTCTTCCTCTGCTGTCCCCGTGGTCTCGACAGCCTTCCGCCCCATCGACACCGCGGAACTGGCTAAAAACCCCTTCCGCGTCTTCACCTCTATGCTCGCTGTTGAGGATCCGCGCTTCTTCAGTCCCGACCTGCAAGAGGAACTGGCAGCATTCTTCGAAAAACGCGAGCTCTTCGGCGAAGAACTCTTGGAGTTGTCCGATCGTGCTGCCGCCGGTGGGGGACTGGCCGAGCGGGAAGCGGCCCGGTTGCTGGAGCTGGCCACGAACGCCTTCGAGTTGTCCTCGGACCCGGTAGACCATAACTGGTACCGCCGACTTGAGGCGATTTCCGCTGTGGCTTCCGACATCGGCGGCGTCACAAGCACCCACATCAACCACCTGACGCCGCGCGTCCTCGACATCGACGCGCTTTACGCGGGCATGGAATCCCTGGGCATCACAATGATCGACGAAATTCAGGGTCCGCCCCGCTGGGACGGCCCCGACGTCCTGCTTCGCCAGACCTCTTTTCGTGCCCTTGGCGAGGAGCGCCTGTTCCGTCACACGGACGGCTCCATCAAACCCGGGGAACTGCGGGTTCGATTCGGCGAAGTGGAAGCGCGCGGGATCGCGCTGACTCCCGCCGGCCGCGATCTCTACGACCAGATGGTTGCCGAGGTAGACAATCGGCTGAACGAAGGCCCGGAGAAGAACCGGCAGGATGTCGCCCGCGCAGTGTGGGAAGATAACCTGCCGCGGACAGAGGCCGAACTCGCGGCCAGGGGCCTGGCATTCTTCACCTACGTTGCGCGCCCCGACAAGCTGAGCGGCGCAAACACCGATCCAGTCACCTTGACCGAACTGATCGCCTCCGGCGCAGCCGTCCCGCAGCCAATCGTCTACGAGGACTTCCTTCCCCGGTCGGCGGCAGGCATCTTCCAGTCCAACCTCGCAGATGAAGGATCCAAGAACGAGGCGGAAGTAGCTGCCGACTACGACATCCACCGAATGACCCGCATCATCGGCCGTGAAGTCCGCGACCCCTACGAGCTATACCAAGCCCAGCAGGACGCGGCCGTCGCCGAACTCTCAGCAGCGCTCGGCCTCGAAATCGTCCCGGACGCAGTCGTATCTGCCAGCTGAATCTGTACCACTCCGACGTCCCGCCGCACACACGTCGGGAACCAGAAGTACAACACCGAACAGGAGCAATCCCATGACCGATACCATGACTGAAACCAGCAAACTCACCGAGCGTGTCCGGGCTTCCCTTCAGGCCTGCGGCGTAGCGGCCGAGGCCTACGGCGACGACCATGACGCGCTCTCCCCGCTGACCGGCGAGCGGCTGGCCACCCTCCGCCGCACCACTCCGGAGGGAATCGATAGCGCCATTGCCGCTGCCCACGAGGCCTTCAAGATTTGGCGCGACGTCCCGGCACCCGTGCGCGGCAACGTGGTCAAGCGCTGGGGAGAGCTCCTCACCGAGCACAAGCAAGATCTGGCAAACATCGTGCAGGCCGAAGCCGGCAAGATCACCTCGGAGGCCTTGGGGGAGGTCCAAGAGATGATCGACATCTGCGACTTCGCGGTCGGTCAGTCTCGCATGTTGTATGGCAAGACGATGCCGTCCGAACGCCCGGGCCACCGACTGATGGAGACCTGGCACCCGCTGGGTGTGGTTGGGGTGATTTCCGCCTTCAACTTCCCGGTGGCCGTTTACTCCTGGAACACCGCATTAGCTCTGATCGCTGGCGACACCGTGGTGTGGAAGCCCTCGGGAATGACGATGCTTTCTGCACTGGCTGCCGACGCCCTGCTGGCGCGGGCTGTAGCGGAATCTGAGGCTCCAAAGGACATCCACCAGCTGGTCGTGGCCAACCGCGAAGGCGGCCAAAAGCTTGTGACCGATCCGAGGGTTGCGCTTGTTTCCGCTACTGGTTCTGTCCGCATGGGCCGCGAAATCGCTCCTCAGGTGGCTGAGCGCTTCGGTCGGGTCATTCTGGAACTTGGCGGCAACAATGGTGCAATCATCGCGCCCAGCGCTGACCTGGACCTGGCTCTGCGCGGCATCGTCTTCGCTGCCGTCGGCACAGCCGGCCAGCGCTGCACCTCCATGCGGCGGCTCTTTGTCCACGAATCCGTAGTGGACCAGTTGACTGAGAAGCTCGTCGCCGCCTATGGAACATTGAGCATTGGCAGCCCGCTGGAGGAGAAAAACCTGGTGGGTCCGCTGATCAACGAAGGCTCCTTCAATGCAATGCAGCAAGCGTTGTCCGACGCACAGGCCCAGGGCGGCACGGTGCTGACCGGCGGTAAGCGCGTCCTTACGAATGAGATGCCGAACGCCTACTACGTCGAGCCCGCCATCGTCCGCATGCCTGAGCAGAGCAAGGTCGTCCATGAGGAAACCTTCGCTCCCATCATGTATGTGATGACCTACTCGGATCTCGATGAGGCTATCGAGATGCACAACGCGGTGCCGCAGGGCCTGTCCTCCGCGATCTTCACGCAGGACCAGGGCGAGGCCGAACGTTTCATCTCCGCCTCCGGCTCGGACTGCGGCATCGCCAACGTCAATATCGGCACCTCCGGCGCCGAGATTGGCGGCGCCTTCGGCGGCGAGAAGGAGACCGGCGGCGGCCGCGAATCCGGTTCCGACTCCTGGAAGGCATACATGCGCCAGGCGACCAACACCGTCAATTACTCGGGCAAGCTTCCGCTGGCCCAGGGCGTCGAGTTCGTCTAACAACACAACCAGGTACGACGACGGCGGTGGAAATGCGTCGTCGTCGTACCTCGGGTGCCTCCCGGCGGCAGCCGGTTCAGGAAACAGATACACCGAAGGAGCAAGCACCGTGGCCAACGTGTTCGACATGATGGACGAGTGGGGACCGGAAAAGATTGTCGCTGTTAGCGATGCGAAGACCGGGATGAAAGGCGTCCTGGTGATCGACAACACTTCCCGTGGTATTGGGAAGGGCGGCACCAGGATGCAGCCCACGGTGTCGGTGGAGGAAATCGCCCGACTTGCGCGCGTCATGACGTGGAAATGGGCGGGCGTTGACCTCTTCTACGGTGGCGCGAAGGCCGGCATCCAGGCCGACCCCGCCTCGCCGCATAAGGAGGAGATTCTCCGGGCATTCGTACGCCGGCTGAGCAACGAGGTGCCGGAAGAATATGTCTTTGGGCTCGACATGGGCCTGACGGAGAATGACGCGGCTATCATCAACGACGAGCTCGGCGACCGCGGAGCGGCGGTGGGAACGCCCTACGATCTCGGCGGCATCCCCTACGATCAGCTCGGGATTACCGGCTACGGCATCGCCGAGGTTGTCGACGAGGCCGCTGCGGCGATCGGATTGTCAGGGAAGCGCGTTGCCCTTCAAGGCTTCGGGGCGGTGGGCCACGCCGCAGCGGAGCGACTCCACCGGCTGGGCTATCAGGTGGTCTCGGTATCTACGGCAGCCGGAGCGCTCCATAATCCGAACGGGCTGGACGTTCCCGCCCTGCTTGAGCTGCGCCGCGATCTCGGCGATGCCTTCGTCAGTGCCGTCCCCGAGCTGAAAATCGAGGCCGGGAGGGAACTCTTCGTCGACGCGGACATTGTGGTCCCAGCCGCGCTTCAGGACGTGATTGACGAATCCAGCGCCGCCGACATTAAAGGCCGGCTGTTGGTCGAAGGTGCGAATCTGCCAACTAATGCGGCGGCGCAGACCGTCCTGCTCAATGCGGGAGTTACGGTTGTTCCCGACTTCATAGCCAACGCCGGCGGCGTGGTCAGTGCAGCGTTCGCGATGGATGCCCGTTACTCGGCGTTCCGGCCCGAGACCGACCAGATATTTGAGGCGGTTTCCACCAAGTTGCGCGCTAACGCAGTGCAGGTTCTGGAGGAAACTGAACGTCGCGGGGGGACCAGCCACGAGGCGGCGCGGGGCCTGGCGCAGGAACGGGTGAAGCGCGCGATGGAGCTGCGGGGCAAGTCTCTGCGCGCCGGGGTCGTTCCCGCTTAGGGCCCGATGACCGGAGAAGAAGGGACACCATGAACATTCAAGCCGTGGTCCGCGAATTGGAACAGGCGTTGGACGGCGAGGTCTCAGCTGACAGTGGACGGCTGGCCCAGTACAGCACCGATGCATCCAACTACCGGATTCCGCCGCAGGTGGTCGCCCTTCCGCGGGGAGAGGACGACGTCGTTGCCGCCGTGCGCATTGCGGCGCACCACGGGCTGCCTGTCACCATCCGCGGCGGCGGCACTTCTTGCGCGGGCAATGCAGTGGGGCCTGGTCTTGTGCTTGATGTCAGCCGGCATATGAATCGGGTGGTGTCCATCGACCCGCAGTCACGCACCGCTGTTGTTCAACCGGGGGTGGTGCTGGCAGATCTGCAGGCCGCCGCGGCGGTCCACGGACTGCGATTTGGTCCGGATCCGTCCACTGCTAACCGGTGCACACTTGGCGGAATGATCGGCAATAACGCCTGCGGTCCCCACGGTTTGGCTTATGGGCGTACAGCCGACAACGTCAGGAAGCTTCGCTGGTTGACGGGGACCGGTGAAGTCCTTGAACTCACCGCGGGCCAGGACTCCTTGGAGTCCGTACCAGGCCTCAAGGATTTCGTGATGGCGAACCTGGGACTGATCAGGACGGAATTTGGCCGCTTCGGGCGCCAGATTTCGGGCTACAGTCTTGAGCACCTGCTGCCGGAGAACGGCTGGAACATCCCCGCCGCGCTCGCCGGCACTGAGGGGACCTGCGGCATCATCCTGGAAGCAGAGGTGGACTTGGTGCCGCGTTCGGCCGCACCAGCTCTGGCAGTACTAGGCTACCCTGACATGGCCAGCGCCGCAGACGCGGTGCCTGCCCTCCTGCCACACAAGCCGCTGGCTTTGGAAGGGCTGGATGCCGCACTGGTCGAGACGATCCGCAACTCGCCCCGCGGCGCGACCATGCCCACACTGCCGAGGGGCAACGGCTGGCTCATGGTGGAGGTCGGCGGGGCGGATGACGCGGAGGCCGTCGCAGCGGCACAGGCGCTGGTTCGTGATGCCGGTGCCCTTGACTCAGTCGTGCTGCCGTCCGGTCCCGAGGCAAAGCGGCTCTGGCAAGTCCGATCCGACGGAGCAGGGCTGGCAGGCCGCACCGCTTCTGGAGCTCAGGCATGGCCCGGGTGGGAGGACTCGGCAGTCCCTCCCGAGCATCTGGGCGACTATCTGCGCGATCTGGCGGCCCTCATGGACAGCCGGAATCTTTCCGGACTGGCCTACGGACACTTTGGTGACGGCTGCGTCCATTTACGCATTGATTTTCCCCTTGCAAGCGACGGGGGGGCTATGCGTGGTTTCCTCACCGAGGCCGCCCGGCTAGTGGCTCGCTACGGCGGTTCGCTCTCGGGGGAGCACGGCGACGGGCGGGCGCGCGGCGAACTCCTGCACACCATGTACTCCCCAGAGGCAATCACGGCATTCGCCACCTTCAAGACGCTTTTCGATCCCAAGGGGCTGTTAAACCCCGGCGTTGTCGTCGAACCGGATCCGCTGGACGCATCGCTGCGCCGGCCGCAGGCCATCAACCTCCTAGCCAGTGACGGCTTCGCCTTTGCGCACGACGGCGGGAACATCACTGATACGCTGCACCGCTGCGTAGGCGTCGGGAAGTGCAGAGCCGATCTACGCCGGGACGGAGGATTCATGTGTCCCTCGTTCCAAGCGACACAGGACGAGGCACAGTCCACCCGAGGACGGGCACGCGTGCTTCAGGAAATGCTGAACGGCGGGATAGTTGAGATTGGCTGGTCGTCCTCTGAGGTCCACGATGCCTTGGATCTCTGCCTCAGCTGCAAGGCCTGTGCCAATGATTGCCCCACGGGTATCGACATGGCTATGTATAAATCGGAAGCCTTGCATCAAACGTACAAGGGCAAGCTGCGTCCCTTGGCTCACTACACATTTGGCAGGCTGCCGCAGTGGTTGCGGCTCATTGGTCCGTTCGGACCCCTCATCAACACGGTCAGCCGAGTGGCACCACTGCGGAGAATAATGATGCGGATGGCTGGAGCTGATCCACGAAGGGGACTGCCGGTCTTCCCGGCGAGGCCTTTTCGGGCGTTGGATGCCGCTCCCATGGCCCCGACGTCCGCCTCCCGGTCTAACGTCGCGTTGAACCTCCCCGAGGAAACCGCGGAACATCCCGTGCTTCTCTGGGTTGATTCCTTCTCTGACGCCCTCGCCCCAAAGGTTGCCCTTGACGCCATGAAAGTGCTCAGGGCGGCGGGCTGCGATGTGGAACTTGCCGGTCCTGGCGCGTGCTGCGGTCTGACCTTAATCACCACAGGGCAGCTGACGGCTGCCAAGGCCAAACTAACGAAGACCCTCGATGTGTTGCACCCGCAGGTAAAAGCCGGCCGCACGATCGTGGGTCTCGAACCGTCCTGCACAGCGGTTCTCCGCTCCGACCTTCTTGAACTGCTTCCGGAGGACCCGCGGAGTTTGGAAGTATCCCGTGCTACCAAGACCGTCGCAGAATTTCTCGGGTCGATCGGTTGGACGCCCCCGGCCGCAGCGGAGAGGCTGCTTGTCCAGCCACACTGCCATCAGTATTCGGTTATGGGATACCAGAAGGACCTTGCTCTGCTGCAGTCGATGGGGTGCGATGTCGAAGTCTCCAGCGGATGCTGCGGTTTGGCCGGCAATTTTGGTATGGAGAAGGGCCACTACGAGATCTCGGCCAAGATCGCAGAGGACGGAATCCTGAGGGCCGCTGCGGCCGAACCGGACCGGGCCATTCTGGCGGATGGCTTCAGCTGCCGCACCCAGGTCGCGGATCTGGCGGGTTTGGACTCCCGGCACCTGGTGCAGGTCATTGCAGACGCACTCGACAAGCAGCCTTCCTCCACCCAAGGAGCCGCGCAATCAGTTTCTGGCGGTCGACTGCCCCAACAATGACCGCCCAAATTCGAATTTCAGGACGACTATCTTGCACGTCAATAACGGGAAGGCCAATAAATGAAAATCCTAATTGTCGGGGCCAGCGGGCGGTTGGGCAGGGCGGCGGCGAAGGCCCTGTCCGAAAGCCACGAAGTGATCGAGGCGTCCCGGTCAGGGCAAATGCAGGTAGACCTCTCCGAGGCGACATCAATTTCCAGTTTGTTCCACGAGATAGGACAAGTTGATGCGATTGTGGCATGCACCGGCGCCGTCCCCTTTAAGCCTCTTGAGGAGCTCTCACACCAGGACTTCGCTGATGGTTTCCACGACAAAGTCTTAGGGCAAGTCAACCTGGTCCGCCTGGGTGCGGAGTATTTGAGCGACGGCGGCTCCTTCACTCTGACGACCGGAGTCCTGGCGCGCGAACCGATCAAGACCGGGGTGGCGGCGTCACTCGCCAACGGTGCTCTCGAATCCTTCGTCATGGCGGCCTCCGCTGAACTTCCCCGTGGACTTCGCATTAACGCAGTCAGCCCTTCAGTACTGGAAGAGGCCACCGCCTACCACGGATACTTTCCCGGCTTCTCCCGCGTCCCCACCCATGCTGTGGGACAGGCATATGTTAAGTCCGTGGAAGGAATCCAGACGGGACGCGTGTTTTCGCTCGACTGAGTACGCGAGACTACGAGTGTGCGCTCACGCCCCTTTTCTGCAGGCAGTGCTCGTCCTTGCGCAGGAACCACGCCGTTACTAACGCCGCGACGGCGGCCATCACCGGGGCGTACATCGTCAGCGCCGGAAGGAGCGGGTCCAGGGCCGATACAACTACCGCGGAGGTCGCAGTAGGGATGAGGCAAAACGGGTAGTCTACTGGCGCGCGATCGCCTGCACGATGGGTGCTCATCACGGTCGGGAGCGCTCACGCGACAAGCTATCCGACCGCCGCTGCCGCCGGGCGCAGCCGATAAGGGTCGCCGACTTAGGATGGGAGACGCACCGAGTAGTAGGAGTGCCCGCTCAAGAGGAGGACCCGGTTCCAGCCATGGCGCCACCGATGCAACGCCCCCAGCTGCAAGAATTGCTGGTCACGCTCTACGGTCTCTACGCGGGAGGCGCCGGAGCGTGGTTGCCGGTTTCCGTGCTTGTAGCCATGCTGGCGGACCTGGGCGTGGAGGGCCAGGCGGCGCGGTCGACGATTTCCCGGTTAAAGTCCAAGGGTGTGCTGTCCGGCCGGCGGACCGACGGAGTGTCCGAATACGCGCTCTCCGAAGGCGTGCTGGACATCTTCCACTCCGACGACCAGCGAATATTCGCGCCGGAGCGTTCACGGCCGGAGGATCCGTGGGCGCTGGTGGTATTTTCCGTGCCCGAGGCCGAGCGAAACCGCCGGTATGAACTGCGCGCAGAATTGACCAGCCTGGGCTTCGGGTTTGTGGCAGCAGGCGTGGCCATCGCGCCGTCCACGGTGATGCAGCAGGCCATGCGCCGGCTGGCTGACCGCGATCTTGACCGCTACACAGAGTACTTTGCCGGCGACTACCTCAAGGACGGCAATATCCGCGAGCAGGTGCAACAGTGGTGGGACCTCGCCCTGCTCGAGCGTCAGTATCAGGATTTCTTGGATTATTACTCGCCGTTGGCAGATGAGTGGCAGCGGCGGATCGGAAGCGGTGAGGGGCCGCTACCGCGCGAAGCTTTCAGCTTGTACGTGCCGATGCTGACTCAGTGGCGAAGGTTTCCCTATCGGGACCCAAACCTGCCCTTCGAATACTTGCCTGAAGGCTGGAAGGCCCCGCAAGCCAAGCAGGTGTTCCTCACCCTGGATGGCATCCTCCGTGCTCCGGCGGCCGACCATGCACGTGAGTTGTTGGGAGCGGTACTTCGCTGAGCTAGTTCGGTACCGGTATTGCGGATGAGCACCGATGCCGGTGCCCTCCTAGGGGGCAGGGCACCGGCGTCATTCTTCCGAGACTGGCCCGGCCGCTGATACGTGGATTACGCGCCGGGAACGCTGCCCTCGGGCAGGAAGTTCACGTCGTGCAACGCCGAACGGCGTACAACTTCTTCCGGATCGCTGAGGTTGTGCAGTTGGTCGAACAGTTGCGCCAGCCGGCCCGAGGGGCTGACCCAGAAGAGAGCCTTGCCCGGGGTCTCTCCCTTGTTGTAGTACGCGTGCGGCAGATCCCGGGGCATGCGGACGGTGTCGCCCGGGCCTGCGGTGGTCCACTCGCCATCGAGGTACAGGGTATAGACGCCTTCCATCACATAGATGTGCTCGTCCTGGGTGGGGTGGACGTGCGGGGGCACACCGGTTCCGGTGGGATCCAGCGACAGCCACGCAAAGCTGGTGGCGCTTTCCGACTTGGCCAAATAGGTGTGGCCTAGGACGTTCCAGGTCTTATTGCCCATGGCTTCGCTGGCCAGAGTGATGCCCTTGGGTAGGTCTCCCAGAACGATTTCCTGATCCTGTTGCGCCTGCATGGCGGCTCCTTTCGTTGAACGAACTGTGCAGCCAGCATGGCAGGCTCACAGTGGATATGCAATAGGTATTGCGATCGTAAAAGTAGCTCCATATGATGTGTGTCACGCTCCAAATCCCGCACCGCCGGAGCACGTTACGACGCCGCCACATCACCTTTCGGGCGGCTCTTTTCCCGCCCACCTACCGAAGGAAAGAGGGCACACATGGCTACAACACCGCAAGGAATGAGCGTTCACACGCTGGGAACTGGAGGCGGTCCCATTGTCTCCAGCAGCCGCGCCGGAACCAGTACCGCCATTCGCGTAGACGACGCCGTCTACGTGGTGGACTGCGGAATGGGCAGCATCCGCAACTACCGATCCAGCTCCACCTGGGGCGAACTGCGCGGAATTTTCCTGACCCACCATCACTCCGATCACGTGTACGATCTGGGCTCGTTCCTGGTCACCGGGTGGCAAGTGCCGGGGGAGTCCTTCAGCCGGCAGATCCAGATCCTGGGTCCAGGCCGTCCGGAGCGCGTGCCGGCCCTGGACGAGGAGCATGCAGGGCAGGTCAGCACCCGGCTCGGCAACCGCGGCATGACAGGTACCCGCGAGATGGTTGACGCGCTGCTGGAGAAGGTATTCGCTTCGGATATCTGCATCCGGATGGCCGATGAAGGGCGCGCCGACCCGAACGACTGGGTGGTTGCCGCAGACATTGAAATACCGGCGTCGGCGGCTGCAGACCCCGTGCACAACCGGCATCCCGAGATGGAGCCCTTCGAGATCTACCGGGACGACAAAGTCACCGTCAGCGCCATTCTGGTGGATCACCGGCTGTGTTTCCCGGCCTTCGCCTACCGCTTCGACTCGGCGTACGGGTCGGTGGTGGTATCGGGCGATACCGCCTATTCGGAGAACTGCATCCGGCTCGCACAGGGGGCGGAGCTACTGCTGCACGAGGTCATGGATTTGGAAGCCATTCTGGCGACTTTCCCGGACGGGCCGACCCGCGACGGCATAGAAACTCACCTGCGTGAATCGCACACCCCCTACACCGAAGTGGGCAAGGTAGCCGCACGTGCCGGTGTGGGTCGGCTGGTGCTGCACCACGTGGTGCCGAACACGCCCGGCGCGGCTGACACACAGAAGATGCGGGATGCCGCTGCCGCCGACTTCGGTGGTCCGGTGGATGTGGCCGAAGACAATGACGTCTTCGTTCTGCCACCGCGGTTCCCGGTTGGTACACCGTCAGTGGCCGGGGCAGCGAAGGTTGTGGCCGCAGCCCAGACCGTGGGGGTGGGGGCATGAGCGAGCAAGTCCAGCAGGAGAACGTGATCCCGCCGCATACCCTCCGGGCCGCCGTCCGGTACGGACGGATGAATCGGCGGGCCTGGCTGGTCACCGGGGCGCTGGTGGTTTTTCAAATCATCAACTTCGCGGACAAGGCGGTGCTCGGCCTGGTTGCAGCGCCCGTAATGCAGGAGCTCAACCTGAGCGCCGGCGAGTTCGGCTTCATCGGCAGCGCCTTCTTCTTTCTCTTCGCGGCAGCTGCCGTGGCCGTGGGCTTCCTGGCCGGCAAGGTGCCGACGCGTTGGATCCTGCTGGCCATGGGTATCTCCTGGGCGGTGCTGCAGTTCCCGATGCTTTTCGGCGGCGGTGCTGCCGTCCTGCTGGTTACCCGGATTATCCTGGGCGCTGCGGAGGGTCCGGCCACTCCCATCAGCCTGCAGCACGTCCACGGCTGGTTCCCGGCCAAAGAGCGGGGACTGCCCAGTAGCTTGGTCGCCATTGGCTCCACGCTAGGGCCGATCATTGCAGCCCCGATGCTGGCGGGGATCATCGCGCATCCGGATCTGGGCTGGCGCTGGGCGTTCGGGTTTCTGGGAATCGTGGGATTGCTGTGGTCGCTTGCCTGGCTGTTCATCGGGCGCGAAGGTCCTTATAGCCACACTGCCACTTCCGCGACTGCCAAGGCGGGCGGCGAGGAGCCAGTTGTTGTAGCTGCGGCCGCAGCGGAGGAGCGAACTGCACCCGCTCCCGCGACTGCAAGTATTGCTGACCGTTCGGACCTGCTCAAGATCGTCCCGATCCGACGCGTGCTCGGCACTCGTATGTTCCTTTGCGCTGTTCTGGCGGGAGCCGGTTGCTTCTGGGCGCAGGGGTTCCTGACCACCTGGTCGCCGAAATACCTCGCGTCGGTCGTCGAGCTTTCTCCCGAGATGATCGGGCTGGTCTCCACGTTCCCGTGGGTCCTCGGTGCACTGGCGCTGCTGGTGCTTGGCTACACGTCCCGGTTCCTCATGCAGCGCGGTGTGACCGTTCGCTGGGCACTCGGGGCGTTGTTCGGGGCATCGCTGCTGTGTTCGGGTGTGTGTTTCCTGGTGCTGCCGCAGGTCGGCGGCCCGGCAGCGGTGGTCTTTGTGACGCTGGGCGCGGGTCTGGCGCTGGTCTTTCCGCTGGCTCCGACGGCCTTGGCCTTCAGCGTTTGTGCCAAGCAGCGTGGTGCCGTGATGGCCACTTTGACCGGCTTGGCCTCTCTCGGTGGCGTGATCGCTCCGGCCATGGTCGGCCGGCTGATGGACCGTGCCGGCTATGTCATAGGACCCAAGGGTGTAGCCGATACCGGCGAGATGGCGGCCCGGCTGGCTGCGGGGATGAACTCGGCATTCTGGATGATCGGGATCTACCTTGTCGCGGTCGGGATTCTGAGTGTGATCATGCTGAACCCGGACCGCACGGCTAACCGGCTGCAGCAGCGGTTCGTCTTCAACGGTTAAACAGCGGCAGGCCGCCGTCGTGTATCGACCGGGCAGGACGCTCCGTCACCGATGCGCCATAAGATGGATGTGGTTTGCAGTGAAGGGAGCACCATGGAGAGGAACGACGGCGGCCTGCCGGGCGTCAGCATCGAACGCACCGTCGAGTGGGTCGATACCGACGCGTCCGGCCACCAGCACAATTCCGTGATCATGCGGTGGGTGGAGGCGGCTGAGGCCGAACTGTTCCGCCAGCTGGGCCTGCCCGATTACTTTCCCAGCGCCCCGCGGGTGCAGCAAGTAATCAACTACCGGGCCAAGTTGTGGTTCGGCCAGCGGGTGACCGCACGGTTGTCCGTGCAGGAGTTGGGCCGGACCTCGCTGACCTTCGCGTTCGAGGTAAACGGTCACCCGCATGAGAAGTCGCCGGGCGGGCTGGCGGCCCACGGAACGTTCACCACCGTGTACGTTCCGGCTGACAGCGACGGCGCGCAGCCGTGGCCTGACCACATGCGCGCCGCCATCTGCGGCGCCGCCGTTCAGCCCACGGACGCGGGAATCCTGAAGGCATGATGGAGATTCCAGCGCCGCCACTGCAGCACCAGCAGTTAATCCTCACCATCTACGGTCTGTACGGGCGGCGAGGCGGATCCGCGCTGCCCGTCTCCGTGCTGATTGACATGCTGGGCGACCTCGGACACGACGCCCCGGGAGTGCGGTCGGCGGTCTCCAGGATGAAGGCCAAGGGTGTGCTCAACAGTGTTCGCAGCGGGGGAGCGGCCCGATACGAGCTGTCGCCACGCTCGCTGGAGATGGTGCAGGAAGGCGACGAGCGGATTTTCGCGCCGCACCGCGGAGACCCGGACGGCCGATGGGTGCTCGCGATCTTCTCGGTGCCGGAGTCGCTGCGCGAACGCCGGCACCAGCTGCGCGCCGAACTGGCCCGGCTGGGTTTCGGGTCCATGTCGGCGGGGGTGTGGATCGCTCCGGCGGCTGTCCGGGAGAGCGCCCGGCGACGGCTCGAAGACCGCGGTTTGGCCGAGTACGTGGAATTCTTCACGGGTGAATACTCGGAAGGGCCGGACATGAGGACCAAGGTGGCGCAGTGGTGGGACCTGGACGCCTTGGCGGCCCAGATCGATGAATTCCTGGACTACTACGGCGGATCACTGGCGGCATGGACGGAACGCGTCGGTGACGATCCAGCGAAAGCCCTGGCTGCGTCTGATGCTGTCGCCAGGCGGGACGCTTTCCGCTACTACGTGCCCATGCTGACGCTGTGGCGGCGGCTGCCCTACCGGGATCCCGGACTGCCGCTGAAATACCTGCCCGACGGCTGGCGCGGCCCGGACGCGCGGGAGACTTTCTTCGGCGTCCATCGACTCATCGGACCGCTGGCCGAGGCCCATGCCCAGACTCTGGCAGCGGACACCGCAGCGGCCTGAGACCGCACGGTTTTACTTTCTTCACCATTCATCCGGAAACTCGTGACGCCCGTCACAACACTGTGTTATGTTGTGCTGGTATGACGCTCGTAAAGTTGGCAACATACGCCAATGGCGGGACGAACGAACGGCCAGCCGGTTGTCTTGCTCGTCCAGCAGAGCTCCCACTTGGTCCCCGAATGATGAATTGAGACCCGAATGGAAACTACGCCCCCACCCACCTTCAGGGTGCCGGCCAAGACAACGAAAACGGTGCTGTTTTGCTGCTGGCTGGCCATCCTGGCCGAAGGCTACGACGTCGGCGTCCTTGGTGCTGTGCTTCCCGCGCTCGCGGAATACCGTGCCTGGGACCTGACGCCGTTGGAGCTCGGCGGACTCGGGGCCTACGCGTTGGTCGGGATGCTCATCGGTGCCCTGTTTATCGGCACCCTCAGCGACATGTACGGCCGCAAGAAGATGCTCCTGGTCTCCATGGTCATCTTCACCCTGACGCAAGCGGGTGCTGCGCTGGCCCCCACGCCGGAAATCTTCGGCATTTTCCGGCTCATTGGTGGCCTCGGCATGGGAGGCGTCATCCCCGTTGCCGCCGCGCTGACTATCGAGTATTCGGCTCCGAAAAAGCGTTCCTACAATTACGGACTCATGTACTCCGGCTACTCGCTCGGCATCGTTGCCGCGGCGCTGATGGCACTCTTCCTGCTCCCGGTGGCCGGATGGCGCTGGGTGGTCGCGATCGGCGCCCTGCCGGTTATCCTCTTGCCGATTATCGCCAAGCTGCTGCCCGAGTCACTCGACTACTTGGAGGCCACCGGCAAGCGGCGGCAGGCCGAGCTTCTGGCCGGTCGGCTTGGGATCGAACCCTATGTGCCGTCCATGCCAATAAAGCCGGTCGAAGAGGGCAAGGCCGACCCCTGGTGGCGGACCATTAGCACGATGTTCTCAGCCCGCTATCTGCGCTCCACGGTATTCTTCTGGATTTCGCTCTTCTGCGGCATGGTCCTGGTCTATGGGCTGAACACTTGGCTGCCTTCCATCATGAAGTCCGCCGGCTACGACCTCGGCTCCTCCCTGACCTTCCTGCTGGTGTTCAGCCTTGCCTCGGCTGCGGGCGGGCTGGCCCTGGGCAGGGCTGCCGACAAGTACGGACAGAAGCTCATTCTGGTGGTCTTCTACCTCCTCGGTGGGTTGGGCATCATTCTGCTGATCTTCCCCGGAAATATGGTGGTCAATCTCCTGTTCGTGGCGTTCGCCGGCATCGGCTCCATCTCGACCTCGCTGGTGCTGACCGGCTATATCGCCGACTACTACCCCGCACATGTGCGGGCCACTGCCACCGGCTGGGCGTTGAGTTTCGCCCGTATCGGAGCCATCTCCGGTCCGTTGATTGGTGGATGGATCGGGAGCGCCGCTCTGCCCTTCGAGTGGAACTTCATCATTTTCGCCGGAATTGCCGTTCTCGCGGCAGCAGCTGTTGCAATGATCCCGAAACGTATTTCACCCGTGCCGTCCACGAAGCTTGGCGGGGAAACCGCCGAGGTCAGCGGCCGCTAGCCGAACTGCTTAGCGCGGAAATGCCTCGGTGCCGGTCAGGGCCGAGGCATTTCCGGCATGTACATCGCCACTGCGGGACCGATCCGGCGCCGCCGGGACGGTCCCGCATCTGAAGGGAGACGTCTTGACCGTTACGACCAACAACCACCGGCAGCCACGCCCGCAAACAGGGATCCGCCCACCCGCCAACGTCGCAGAACTCGTCGGCTATACCCTGGCACGGCTGGGGGCCGGTCACGTTTTCGGGGTGGTCGGCAGCGGCAACTTCACCGTGACCAATGCGCTGCGCCGCCACGGCGTTCCGTTCACCGCCGCCAGGCACGAAGCCGGCGCAGCGACCATGGCCGATGCGTACGGGCGGATGTCAGGAAGGGTAGGCATAGTCTCCACCCATCAAGGCTGCGGGCTGACCAACGCCGTCACCGGAATCGGGGAAGCTGCCAAGAGCCGCACGCCCATGATCGTGCTGACAGCGGATACTGCAGCCTCGGCCATCCGCTCCAACTTCAAGATAGATCAAGATGCCTTGGCACGCAGTGTCGGTGCCGTCGCCGAACGCATCCATTCGCCGCAGAGTGCCGTGGCCGACACGGTCCGGGCATTCCGCACCGCTGTTAACGAACGCCGGACCGTAGTGCTTTCGCTGCCCACGGATATCCAAGCGGCAGATGTGCCCGCCGAATTGCCCGAGGTTGAACCCTTCCCGGTGCCGCAGCCTGTCCGTCCGGCCGCTGCATCCGTCTCGCGGTTGGCCGAACTGATTCGTGGCGCTCAGCGTCCTGTCTTTGTCGCCGGACGCGGCGCCCGGGGCGCCGGTCTGCAGCTTTCGGCACTTGCCGCCGCCTCCGGGGCGCTGGTGGCGACCTCCGCGGTGGCGCATGGGCTCTTCGCCGGGGATCCGTTCAATCTCGGCATATCCGGGGGATTTTCCTCCCCGTTTACTGCGGAAACTATCGGCAGCGCGGATTTGATAGTCGGTTGGGGCTGCGCGCTGAACATGTGGACCATGCGGCACGGGTCCTTGATCGGGGCGAATGCCCAGGTGGTCCAGGTCGACCTGGAGGACTCGGCGCTCGGCGCCAACCGGCCCATCGAACTGGGCGTGCTGGGGGACAGCGCCGAAACGGCCCAGTCCGTCCTTGAAGTACTGCAGGCCGAAGGCTACCAGGCCACCGGACTGCGTACCCAGGAGATGGCCGCGCAGATCTCGGCCCACGCCCGCTGGAACTCCGTGGCAACGGAAGACCTGTCCACTGATGAGGTCGTCGACCCGCGGGTCATCAGTCGGGAGCTGGACAACATCCTCCCTGCTGACCGGCTTGTGTCCATCGACTCCGGAAACTTTATGGGTTACCCCAGCAGTTACCTGTCCGTGCCGGACCACTTCGGATTCTGCTTCACCCAGGCGTTCCAGTCCATCGGCCTCGGGCTCGCGACTGCCATCGGCGCCGCCACAGCCCGCCCGGACCGGCTGCCGGTCCTGGGCACCGGGGACGGCGGCTTCCTGATGGGGATCGCGGACCTGGAGACCGCGGTGCGGGAGCGGATTCCGTTGGTGGTCATCGTCTACAACGATTCGGCTTACGGGGCCGAGGTCCATCACTTCGACGTGGGTGACGAGGATCTTGAAGTGGTCCGGTTCCCGCTGGTGGACATCGCGTCGATAGCAAGGGGGTATGGGGCCGAGGCCGTCACCGTTACCGGTCTCGCCGATCTGGCGGCGGTTTCGGCGTGGCTGGCCGGTCCGCGGGCCACCCCGCTGGTCATCGATGCGCGGATCGCCTCCGACGGCGGTGCCTGGTGGCTTGCCGAGGCCTTCAAGGGGCATTGACCGACGGCGCTGCCGACGGCGAGGTCGGCCACGGTTGAAAATGTGTGGGAGGGCGGAAAAACTCCGCCCTCCCACACCTCATGGCTCTGCGTTTTGACTCAGCGCTCCGGGATCACCGCGACGCCTTGGATCTCGATCAGCGCTTCCTTCTGCCACAACCGCGAGACGCCGATGCCGGCCATCGCCGGATACTCTGTCCCGGCCATCTCCCGCCAGAGGCGCCCGATTTCCCGGCCGTTGGCCAGGTAGTCGTCCACATCGGTGAGGTAGATGGTCACGCTGACCAGATCTTCCGGCCGTCCTCCGGCTTCCTCCAGCGTGACGAGCACGTTGGAAAACGCCTGGCGGAACTGTTCCACAATCCCGCCAGGGACAATCTTCATGTCCTTGTCCAGCGCGGTCTGGCCGCCCAGGAAGACCGTGTTTCCGGCCAGAATCCCGTGCGCATAGCCGGACGGCTTGGGCAGCGAAGCCGGGTTGATGGTGCGGTTGCCGACGGCTGACTGGTTGCTCATCTGCTCTCTCCTTGGCGTTGGTATCGGTTTTCGTTAGCTTGCAAAAAACTCTGGTGCAGATCCATTCGATCGTGTACGTTGAGCATATGTGACGGCCGTAAAAAAGTCGACACATCGAAATATGAAGGAGATAGCGCATGAAACTAGCCACCTTGCGAACCGGTCCGGGCGGAACCAGGGCTGCCGTCCAAATGGCGGCCGGCGCTTATTTGCCGCTGCCGGCGTCCGATGTGGGAGCCTTGCTGGCGGTCCCTGATTGGCGGGCGCAGGCCGAGGAGGCAGTGCGCACTGCGGCAAGCACCGACGTCGTCCGCGTCCCGGACAGGGACCTGGCACCCGTGGTGCCGCGTCCGGGCAAGGTGGTCTGCTGCGGTCTCAACTACAGCGACCACATCCAGGAGATGGGCCGCGAACTGCCCGAGTACCCTACATTGTTCGCTAAGTTTGCAGACACCCTGGCCGGTCCCGAGGACCAACTCACGGTGGCCGGCAGTGAGAACGTTGACTGGGAAGCCGAGCTGGCGGTAGTGGTGGGGGCCACCCTGACCCGAGCCGACGAGGACCAGGCTGAGGCCGCCATTGCCGGCTACACCGTGGCCAACGACGTCTCGATGCGCGACTGGCAGCGCCGGACCCTGCAGTGGTTCCAAGGCAAAGCTTTCGACGCGAGCACTCCGCTGGGACCGGTGCTGGCTACCGCCGACGAGTTCGACGGAACCGGAGTGGAGGTCCGCGGCTACGTGAACGGCGAACTGGTTCAGCGCGGCCACACCCGGACTCTGGTGTTCGGGCCGGCCCGGCTTTTGTCCTACATTTCGCAGTTCACCACGCTGCGCCCGGGCGATGTGGTCCTGACCGGCACCCCCGGGGGCGTGGGCATGGGTATGACCCCGCCGCGTTTCCTGGCCGACGGCGATGTGCTCGTCACCGAGATCGACGGCATCGGGCGGCTGGAGAACCGTGTCCGGATCCGACCGGCCGGCGTCAGGCAACAGCCCGCACCGCTCTTCGGCGACACAACGACGGCGGCGTCAACCGCCCGCGCGTAACCCACCAATCCACCCCCCCCAGAAGGAGAACGATCATGACTGATGCGACCACGGAATACCGCACCGAAGGCGACAACTCGATCTACGCAGGCGCCGACGGCAAAGTCGTCCCGGTTGTCACCCGCGCGGGGAGCGAGGACACCAACACGGCGCAGTCCGGTGACTGCGTCCGGGTCTCGGGTGTTTCCATCCAGCACACCCCGGCCACCAAGATCTGGTTTGGGCAGGTCTCCAACGTCCCGGGCTACCGCTCACTGCCGCACCACCACGGTGAGGCGGAGACGGGTGGCTACGTCCTGCGCGGCCACGGCCGGATTTACTTTGGCGAAAATTACTCCGAGTACCTGGACATGAAGGCCGGTGACTGGGTCTTCGTTCCGCCGTTCATGCCGCATGTGGAAGCAAACATGTCGGTCACCGAAGAGTTGGTCTGGCTGACCGCGCGCACGCCGGAGAACATCGTGGTCAACCTGGACGAGGTTCCGGACGAAACGCTGGAAGGATACCGCCGGGCATGAACGCCGCAAGCACCTCCAAGACCCAGGTTCCCACGGCCGAGACGTTCCTCAAGGCCGTCGAACTGACGGCCGTCGAACCCCAGGTCCACGACGAGGCCTACGAGGCGACGACCCAGTACGTGCCGTGGCCCAAGGCCTACGGCGGCGACATGGTCGCCCAGGCCGCCGCGGCCATGATGCGTTCGGTCACCGATGACCGGCAGCTGCACTCGATGCACAGCTACTTCATGCGGCCGGTGGATATCGGCGCCGTCGTCCGCTACGAGGTGGAGAAGCTGCGGGATGGCCGCGGCTATTCCACCCGCAGCGTGCGCGGCTGGCAGGGTGGCAAGACCGTGTATGCCGCCATGGGCTCCTTTCACGTGCCCGAAGACGGCCCGGAGTTCCAGCCGCAGATGCCCGCCACCGTCGACCCCGACTCGCTGCGCAGCGCCGCCGAGGTCCTGACGGGCGTCGAGGGCGACGCCGCGGCCTACTGGTCCCATGGCCGCAGTTTCGACATGCGGCATGTCCCCGGCCCGGTGTACGTGCGCGTCGAGGGCGAGCAGGTGCCGCAGCAGGCGGTGTGGGTGAAGGCGTTCACGCAGCTGCCCGACCAGGCCGATGACCGCGCGACCCGGGACCTGCACCGCACCGCGCTCGCCTATGTCTGCGACTACACCATCCTCGAGCCGATCCTGCGGGCGCAGGGGCACTACTGGGCAGAGCCGGGACTGGTGACCGCCAGCCTGGACCACTCCATGTGGTTCCACCGCGACGGCCGTGCCGACGACTGGGTGTTGTATGCCCAGGAAGCGGTCTCCGGCCAGCACAACCGGGGGTTGGCCACCGGCCGGTTCTTCGACCGCGATGGCCGCCTGCTGGCCACCGTAGCCCAGGAAGGCATGATCCGCGCAGCACGCTGAGCTGCCGGAGGCAGATGGGTCATCCACTTGCCTCCGGACTGGCCCGGTACCCCGCTCCTTCATCTCCCCGCCCACTCTTCTCTCCGAAAGGAACGCCATGGAACTGTCCCCGTCAGCTCATGTGGACTCGTTCACGCGCGACCACCTGCCGCCCGCCGAGCAGTGGCCAATCCTGGAATTCACCCTTCCCGAACTGCAGTATCCGGACCGTCTCAACGCTGCCACGGTCCTCATCGATGAGGCCGTAGCCGCCTACGGGAGCGGCCGGCCCGCCCTGCACACTCCGGACGGCCAGACATGGAGCTACGGCCAACTGCAGCAGCGCGCCAACCAAGTGGCGCAGGTGCTCACCGAAGATTTCGGTGTGGTGCCGGGCAACCGCGTACTGCTGCGCGGCCCCAATAACCCATGGCTGGTGGCGGCATGGTTGGGCGTGCTCAAGGCCGGCGCCGTCGTCGTCACCACCATGCCGGTGCTGCGCGCCAGTGAAGTTGCCACCATCTGCCAGCTGACGCGTCCCTCGGCTGCAATCAGCGATGCTCGCTTTGCTGATGGGCTTGCTGAGGCGGTGGGGGAGGGCATCGCCGTCATGACCTACGGGGCCGACGACCCTGATGACCTCACCGTACGGTGCGCTGCCAAGAGCGGAGAGTTCGACGACGTAGCCACGGCGGCGGATGACGTTGCACTGCTGGGGCCGACCTCGGGTACGACCGGCGCACCCAAGATCACCATGCACTTCCACCGTGACATCCTGGCTAACGCGGATACGTTTGCCCGGTACATCTTGCAGCCCACGGCCGACGACGTGTTCGCGGGATCTCCGCCTCTGGCGTTCACCTTCGGGCTGGGCGGGCTGGTGGTATTCCCGCTGCGGTTTGGGGCGTCCGCGCTCCTGACCGAACGGGCCACCCCGGTGCAGTTGGCGGAACATGCAGCCAATGCTGGCGCTACCGTGCTTTTCACGGCACCCACCGCCTACCGCGCCATCCTGAAGGAGGGTCGCGCGGACCTCCTCCAGGGGCTGCGCATCGCGGTGTCGGCAGGGGAGCACCTGCCCCGGGAGACCTGGGAGGCGGTCCATTCGGCCACCGGGCTCTCCCTGGTTAACGGGATCGGTTCCACGGAGATGCTGCACGTGTTCATTTCCGCCGCCGGAGACGACATCCGCCCGGGCGCCACAGGCATTGCCATCCCCGGTTTCCGTGCCAAGGTATTGGACGACGACGGCAACGAAGCCCCGGTAAACCAGCCCGGGAAGCTGGCCGTCATCGGTCCGACTGGATGCCGCTATCTGGACGACCCCCGGCAGGCAAACTACGTGCAGAACGGCTGGAACATCACCGGCGACACGTTTCTGCGCAACGAGGAAGGCTACTTTGTCTACCAGGCCCGGTCGGACAACATGATCGTTTCTTCCGGCTACAACATCGGGGCCCCCGAGGTGGAAGCGGCGATTGACCAGCATCCGGCCGTGGCGGAGAACGCCGTGATCGGCCGTCCGGACCCGGAGCGAGGCAGCGTGGTATGCGCTTTCGTGGTGCTGCGCGACGGTGCGGTTGGCGACGACGCCACACGCAAGGACATCCAGGACTTCGTCAAGGCAACCATTGCCCCCTACAAATACCCGCGGGACATCAGGTTCGTGACCGAACTGCCGCGCAACCCCAGCGGAAAGCTTCAGCACTTCAAACTCCGCGAGCAGGCCGGACAAGGCGCAGACCTGGCCGGAAGCCCGGCGTAGACCAGACCGGAAGGACAACTGACATGAAAATCGCAATTGTGGGAGGCGGCCCCGGCGGCCTGTACTTCGCAGCCCTGATGAAGCAACTGGACCCGACGCACGAGGTAACGGTCTGGGAGCGCAACGCGGCCAGCGACACCTTCGGTTTCGGCGTGGTGTTTTCCGACGAAACCCTGGGCGGGATCGGTAACGCGGACCCGGTGGTGGCCGAATATATGAGCCGCCGTTTTGCCCGCTGGTCGGACATCGACATTCACTACCAGGGCGAAACCATCGCCGTGGGCGGCCAAGGCTTCGCTGCGATGAGCCGCAAAGAACTGCTCGAACTGCTGCAGCACCGCTGCGCGGAACTCGGTGTTGACCTGCGCTTCTCCACCCTGGCGCCCCCGGTAGAGGAACTCGAATCCGGCTACGACCTGGTGCTGGCAGCAGATGGCGTGAACTCCCAGATCCGCTCCAAGTACGCAGACTCGTTCGGCCCCAATCTAGATCCGCGGCCCAACAAATTCATGTGGTTGGGCACCGATCTGGTCTTCGAAGCCTTCAAGTTCTTCATCAAGGAGACCGAGCACGGGGTCATGCAGATCCACGGCTACCCGTTCTCCGATCAGGGCTCCACGTTCATCGTGGAGATGCCCGAGGACGTCTGGCGTGCGGCCGGCTTCGATGAAACCGAGCACGAGGTGTTTGCCCCCGGCGTCTCCGATGAAAAAGCGATTGCGAAGATCCGTGCAATCTTTGCCGACGAGCTCGAGGGCCACCAAGTACTGGCCAACAATTCCAAGTGGCTGAACTTCACCACGGTCCGAAACAGCAGTTGGCGGCACGGCAACGTGGTGCTGCTCGGCGACGCCGCGCATACCGCACACTTCTCTATCGGCTCCGGCACAAAACTGGCCATGGAGGATGCCCTGGCCCTGGCGGCCTGCCTCCACGAACACCAGGACCTGGAGACGGCGCTGGGAGCCTATGAGACCGAGCGGCGGCCAGTCGTCGAATCTACCCAACGCGCCGCGCAGGCATCACTTGAGTGGTTTGAACGCGTGGGCCAATACACACAGCAGGACCCGGTCCAGTTCACCTTCAACCTGCTCACCCGCAGCCGGCGTATCACGCAGGACAACCTGCGGCTGCGCGACCCGGAATTCGCCCTGAAAGTGGAGGAACACTTCGCCGCCTCGCAGGGTCTGGATTCCGTCGCGCCGGCAATGTTCCAGCCGTACCGCATCGGCGGCTTGGAGCTGAAGAACCGCATCGTGGTTTCGCCCATGGACATGTATTCCGCGACCGATGGGATGCCGTCCGACTTCCACAAGGTGCACCTGGGCAGTAAGGCCATGGGCGGCGCCGGCCTGGTCATGACCGAGATGGTTTGCGTCTCGGCGGAAGGCCGTATCACTCCGGGCGACACGGGACTGTACACGGACGAACAGCGCGACGCCTGGAAAGAAATCGTCGAGTTCGTCCACGGACATTCCGAAGCCAAGCTCGGCGCACAGATCGGTCACGCCGGCCGCAAAGCGTCCACGAAGCTGATGTGGGAAGGCATCGACCAGCCGCTGGAGGCGGGCAACTGGGAAGTCATAGGCCCGTCACCGCTGCCCTACGGACCGGACAACCAGGTTCCGCTGGAGATGGATCGCGCCCGGATGGACAAGGTCGTCGCAGACTTTGTCGCCGCCACACAACGGGCAGATGAGTCTGGATTCGACCTATTGGAGGTGCACGCGGCGCACGGCTACCTGCTCTCGTCCTTCCTGTCCCCGGTGGCCAACCAGCGGACTGATGAGTACGGCGGCAGCGTTGAAAACCGCTTGCGCTTCCCGCTTGAGGTCTTCGACGCCGTCCGTGCAGCCTGGCCTGCCGACAAACCGCTGACCGTGCGCATCTCGGCGACCGACTGGTTCGAGGGCGGCAATACTCTGGACGAAGCTGTTCAGTTCGCCCAGGCGTTTGCGGCCCACGGCGCCGATGGAATCGATGTATCCACCGGCCAGATCGCCAAGGGGGAGAAGCCGCAGTTCGGCCGCAGCTACCAGACGCCGTATGCGGACCGAATCCGACAGGAAGTCGCCGTTCCCGCGGGCATCGCTGTTATCGCGGTGGGAGCGATTTCCACGTACGACGACGCGAACTCGATTCTGCTGGCAGGCCGCGCCGACCTGATCGCTCTGGGACGGACACACCTGTATGACCCGCACTGGACGCTGCATGCAGCTGCGGAGCAGGACTACCGGGGCGACGGCGTTGCCTGGATTCCACAATTCCGGGCTGGACGCCGCAAACCGCCGAGCGCTCGCACGGATGCGGTCCGCCCGCGACTCTCCCTGATGCGAGAGGTCAACGAGTCAGAGGGCAACTCGCACCTACGGTGGAAGCCATTGCGTCCGGCTGAGCCCGCACTGGCAGGCTAAGGTCCCTGACATCTGGTTACTGATGACGGTTGGCCCGGGTAACCGCCCGGGCCAACCGTCATCCGCATTCTTTTATCCGCCAGTGCAGCAAGGCGGAAGGGAAGGTTAAGTGAGCACACCCGCTGAAGAAACTCAGACGATCTACTACGGGCCGGACGCCTCCCAGCACGCTGTGTGCTGGAATCCAGCCGGCCATGCCCCCGTCGGCTTAGCTTTGCTCGTGCACGGCGGCTACTGGCGTGCCCAGTTTGATGCCTCGCTGATGGAGCCACTGGCGGCCGACCTGACTTCCCGTGGATGGGCGGTGGCGAACATTGAATACCGCCGCGGAGCGGCGGAGAGCCAGTGGCCACAACCGCACGAGGACGTTGATGCGGCAATCCGTGCGGTCACCGAAAGTGCCTGGGCGCAGGAGATGCCCGGACCGCGGATCGCCATCGGTCATTCGGTGGGCGGGCAACTGGTCCTGCTGTCGGACGCGCCAGTTAACGCGCTGGTTGCGCTAGCGCCTGTCACGGACGTGGCCCGAACATACGAAGAAAACCTGGCGGAAGGTGCCGTCGTCGAATACTACGGCGCTGGCCGCGACGATTTGTACCGTGATGCGTCGCCGCTGCGGCAGCCCAAAGTCGGCGCGCCCACCTTGGTGGTCCACGGAGATGCCGATCTTCGAGTACCGATCGCGCACTCTCGCGATTATGTACGTGAGGCACGCGCTACCCGCCTGGAGGTTGAGCTCTCGGAACAACCGGGGATGGACCACGTTCAGCTCATCGATCCCCGCGCCGGGCACTGGTCGGATGTGCTGGCCTGGATGCAGAACCAAGTCCGTGTGGTTACTGAGAAGAATTCTGCCCGCCCTAGGCCCTGACAGCCAGGATTGCATGGTCTTTCCCCTAAGCGTTCGGGCAGC
>NZ_JBNHHB010000061.1:0-30250 GCF_059091905.1 Arthrobacter sp. Dra40 | reverse complement strand
TCCCGCCAGGCGGCGAAGCGGCCGGGGCGGGCCCCGCCGTCGTCGTCATGCTGGGGCCGGTGGGGCAGGAAGGCCCGCGGCACCACCCACGTGGCGGCCGCGACCACCACCGCCAGCACCGCCAGATGGGCGGCCAGCGAAACCCCGAGCACGGAGAGCCAGGCGCCGATCATGGCTCCCGCGAACGCGCCCAGGCTGAAGGCGGCGTGGAACTTCGGCATGATCGTGCGCAGCAGCTTCCGCTCCACGTCGGCGCCTTCGATGTTCTGCGCCACGTCCCACCAAGCCACGCCGACGCCGTAGCAGAACAGCGCGGCGGCAGCGCCCGGGACCGTTCCGGCGGCCAGCGCGCCGGCCAGACCCGCGCCGCTGACGGCGGCGATCAGGCCGCCGGCACGGACGGTGTTGGCGGTGCCGATCCTGGCGGCAAGCGGGCCGGCGAGGGGCAGCGAGATGACCGAGCCGAGGCCGAGGGCCAGCAGCAGCGCGCCGATGCTGCCGGCGCTGATGTCCAGCGTCGCCGCGGCCGCCGGGATGCGGGCCGCCCAGCTGGCGAAGACCAGCCCGTTGAGCCCGAAGATGGCGAAGGTCGCGTAGGTGGCGGCGCGGACCGGGGCGGGCGGTGTGCCGGGCCCGCGCTTCAGGGCCTTGCTCCGCTCGACGTTCTCCCCGACACCCGGCGGCTCAGCGCTCCCGGACAACGCGTTCCTCGTCCCAGACCGGGGTTTCGCTCTCGTAGACCCTGCCGTCGGTGCCGAAGACCAGGAACCGGTCAAAGCTGCGCGCGAACCAGCGATCGTGGGTGACGGCCAGCACCGTGCCTTCGAAGGCGTCGATGGCCCGCTCCAACGCCTCCGCGGAATGCAGGTCCAGGTTGTCGGTCGGCTCGTCGAGCAGCAGCAGGGTGGCGCCGGAGAGTTCCAGCAACAGGATCTGCAGCCGGGCCTGCTGGCCGCCGGAGAGCGAGTCGTACAGCTGTTCCGCCTGCCGGGCCAGGCCGTAGCGGTCCAGGACGGCGGCCGCGGCCTCGCGGCCCAGGCCGGAGCGGTGGTCGTCGCCGCGGTGCAGGATGTCCACCAGGGAACGGCCCAGCAAGTCCGGGCGGACGTGGGTCTGGGCAAAGAAGCCGGGACGGATCCTGGCACCGAGCTTGACCGTGCCGGCGTGCGGCACGTGGGCGATCTGGACCTCGGAGACCGGCAGGTGCTCTTTCTCCGGGTCGGTGCCCCCGCCGGCCAGCAGGCGCAGGAAGTGGGACTTGCCGGAGCCGTTGGATCCCAGCACCCCCACCCGGTCGCCGAACCAGATCTCGGTGCTGAACGGCTTCATCAGGCCCGTGAGCTCCAGCTTCGTGGCCACCACTGCCCGCTTGGCGGTGCGCCCGCCCTTGAGCCGCATCTGCACGTTCTGTTCGATCGGAACGGCCTCGGGCGGCCCGGCTTCGAGGAACTTCTCCAGCCGGGTCTGGGCGGCGTGGTACCGGTTGGCCATGTCGGAGCGGAAAGCGGCCTTGTTCTTGTACATGTTCACCAGCTCTTTAAGCTTGGCGTGCTCCTCGTCCCACCGCTTGCGCAGTTCTTCGAACCGGGCGTTGCGGTCGTCCCGGGCCTGCAGGTAGCTTTCGAAGCCGCCGCCGTGGACCCAGGCCGTGGCACCAAGGGCGCCGGGTTCCAGAGTGACGATCCGGGTGGCCGCATTGGCCAGCAGCTCACGGTCGTGGCTGACGAACAACACCGACTTCCGGGACTCTCGCAGCTTGTCTTCCAGCCAGCGCTTGCCCGGAACGTCCAGGTAGTTGTCCGGCTCGTCCAGCAGCAGCAGGTCGTCCGGACCGGAGAAAAGGGCTTCGAGCACCAGGCGCTTCTGCTCGCCGCCGGAAAGGGTCGAGGCGCTGCGGTACTGGGCCCGGTCGAAGGGCACGCCCAGCGAGGCCATGGTGACCTCGTCCCACACCGTCTCCTGCTCATAGCCGCCGGCATCGCCCCAGTCGGCAAGCGCCTGGGCGTAGCGCATCTGGGTGGGTTCGTCGTCGTGCTCCATCATGGCGAGCTCGGCAGCGTCCACTGCCCGTGCCGCGGCGGCAAGGACTGGCGGGGCAGCCCCGACCAGGAGGTCCCGGACCGTGGTTTCGTCCCGGACCTGGCCGACGAACTGCCGCATGATGCCCATGCTGCCGGAGCGGGCCACGGCGCCCTCGTCAGGGACCGCGTCTCCCGCGATGATGCGCAGCAGGGTGGTCTTGCCGGTGCCGTTGGGGCCGATCAGCGCGGTCTTGGCGCCGTCGCCGACCTTAAAGCCGACGCCGTTGAGCAGCTGGCGACCGTCGGAGAGGAAATAGTCGATGTTGGAGACGTCAAGATGGGCCACGGAACCAGTCTGTCATGACCCCGGGCATACGAAATGGCTCAAAGTCAGGCCTCCCCATTAGCCAACTCACTTCGAGCCATTTCGTGTGCGGCACCTGGATCCGCCGCCCAAAGGCAGGTCCCCCAACCGGGATCCGAATGCCGCCGCCTCCGGTGTGGTCTCCCGTTCCGGTTGCTGACACCTTCAATCATGGTGGAGGAAGCCTGTGTATTCCAGCTAAAGCGACCCTAGTTAGCAAACCCTAGGGTGCTGCAGTCCTTACTGGCGTGCCGCCTGGCGCCGGCCCGCAACGGGCGCACTGCGGGAGGACCGGCCAGGGTTGGCGCGAGCGGAAGGAACCCACTGTCAAGCCTTAAAGAGCCTCCGGACAACCTGCCCTTCAGACAAGGCGTCAAGCCCGTCGTTAATCTCATCCAGCGGACAGGTGTCCGTGTGCAGCAGTTCGACCGGAAGCCGGCCCTGCCGCCAGTAGCCGAGGTAACGGGGAATGTCCCGCTCAAAAACCCGCATGTGCCCTCCTTCGTATGCTGGCGTTGTGGATTGAGCGGTCCCCCAAGAGGTTCGCCACGGGCTGCTCTTAGTCCTGCCGATCCAGGACGGCCGCCAGCTCCTTGCGGGAACCGATTCCCAGCTTGGCGAACGAGCGGGACAGGTGCCATTCCACCGCCTTGATGGTGATGAACAGCTCCGCCGCAATTTCCCGGTTGGTGAGCCCCTTGGCCGCCAGGGAGCAGACCCGGTATTCGGCCGGCGTGAGGCGGTCGGCCTTGTTCTCTGCGATCAACGGCAAGTGCGAATCCTGCCGGGCCAGCAGTGGCGCCATGCGCCGGGCCACTGCCGCGGCGCCAATCCGGTTTCCCAGCACCAATGCCTTGCGGGCCGCTGCCAGCGCTTCCGTCCTGTAGATCCGGAGGGCGCCGTCCGCTTCACGCTGCAGGCAGGTCTCGGCCAGGTCGGCGAGGGCCAGCGCCAGCTGGTAGCGGCCCTCGTTCGCTTCCAGCAGCGTGATGGCCTCGCGCAGCATGGCGATCGCGGATGGTCCGGGCTGGGCCAAGGCGGCTACCCGCAGGACCGCGCCGGTCAGGCGGGGAGCGCCGAAGGAGCGGGCCTCGCGGAGCAGCTCGGCGGCAACCGCGGAAGCGTACTCCGTTTGCCCGGCGCGGGCGGCGCTTTCGATGGCGCTGCGCGTCCACAGGCTCAGCGTGGGCCCGAGGCCCGACCCCAGGTCCATTGCATTGGCGAAGTAGTCGAGGGCCAGCAGATGGTCACCGTGACCGGCCGCGACCACCCCGTGCAGCTGCAGGGCCATGGCCTGGACCAGCGGAACCCGTTCCTCCGCCAGCGGGACCCGCTTCAACAGGGCGTCGGCGGCGGCAAGATCATCGCGGGCAATGTAGACCTCGGCCAGCGTCGCGCACGCAACCTCCAGATACGTGCGCCAGCCGGTGTCAGCCGCCTGCATGCTCGTTTCCAGGTCCATCTGGGCCAGCCGCAGCCGTCCCCGGTTCAGGTGGATGGCCCCGCGGCAGTATGTGAGCGTGGCGTTGGCCATTGGCGAGGAGTTGGCCCGGGCCTCGGCTATGGCTGCCTCCAGCAGTTCCAGGGCGGCATCGTCCTGTTCCGAACCGTTAAGCGCACCGGTCGCGTAGTTGATGATGTTGGACTCCGCACCGACCTCGGCCAGGAGTTTCCCGCCGGCGCACGCCCGCAGGGCCAGTTCGCCGCTGCGTTTGGCGTCCGTGCCGGTCACGCTCAGCCGCAGCGCCTCTTGCACCAGCAGGAGGCGGTCGCTCGGACCGTCCTGCGCTGGGTCCTGCGCCAGGATACTGGCCAGTTCCTGGCCGAACTGCGAGGCGAACTGCAGTTGCTGGAATCCGGCCCCCGTCGCCAGCGCTACTACGCGGCGTTTGAGCTCGGTGTGCGGCTCGTCGTCGTTCTCCAGTTCCTTCAGTGCCTGGCTGTAGCAGCGGGAACTTTCCTTCACCCGGTTGATCGCATACTGGGCCTCGGCATAGTCCATCAGCAGCTGGACCCGCGCCTGCGTGCCCTCGGTCATGGCCAGGGCGCGGCGCCCCAGGGCTTCCGCCTCTTTCATGTGCCCGACCGCCTGCTGTGCCAGCGACGCCTCAACCATGATCCGCCGCCGCAGATCGGCCGGCAGCCGGTCCTCGGCCATCGCCCGCTCGATGAATCTGACAGACAGCCCGGCAGCCCCGGTGCGGCGGGCGCGGCTTGCAGCATCGAGCAGTATTCCGGCAGCGGCCGGATCGGCGCCGGGCACAGTCTCCAGCAAATGGCCGGCAACAACGGCAGCCTCGCTGTTCTGAGCCATTAAGGCGGCGGCAGCCAGACCATGAAGCTCGGCCAGGCGTTCGCGGCCCAGCGTCGCAAGCACTGCTTCAGCCACCAGCGCATGCTGGACCCGGGGCCGCGGACGCAGGGCGGTGAGGAACCGGGCTGCGACAAGCCGTTTCAGCACCGGGGTGATCTCGGCCGCCGGAAGCCCTGTCAGGTGCGACAGAAACTGGTGGCTGGCGTCCTCACCCAGGACTACGACGGCGTCCAGCACCGCCCGCTCAGTCCCCGAAAGCCGGTCCAGGCGATCTTGAAGCACCGCTGCTTCGGCGTTGGCCTTGCCGGCGCCGGTCCCGGCCGCAGCAGCGCCGGCGCAGGTGCCGGTGCCGGCCGCAGCAGCCCCGAGGCCGCCTTCGAGCAGCTCATGGATGTAGAACGGCATCCCTCCTGCCGCGGCATGGAGGCGCGTCGCCTCGGCATGGTCTACTCCGGGCCGGCGGGCTGCGGCCCACTCGGCCACCGACCTTCGGTCGAGCGGCTCCAGCGGCCAGTGCACCCGCCCATTGGAGCGGGCGGCACCACGCCTGGCGCCGCCGCCGTCGGCATCAAGCAGCAGGGAGTCCACCCGGAGGCCGTCGCCACGCTCGGCGCCCGGGCCGGTGCGCACCCCGCGCAGCAGCAGCAGCGGGACGTCGATCAGCAGGCCCGCCATGTCGGACAGCGACTGCAGCGAGAGTTCATCCAGCCATTGCGCATCGTCCACCACGGCGACCACCGGGGCCTGCAGGGCCAGCGAGCGCAGTACCCAGGACGCCGAATAGGTCAGGGCGTCCTTGTGCAGCGGACCGCCGGCGGAGGTGAGGAAATTGTGCAGCACGCGGCCCTGCCCGTCGAAGGGCGGGCCGTGATCCGGCACCTGCTGGGCCAGCGAGGCAAACCACTGCCAGAACATGGAACCGGGCAGCGAGCGGCGCGCGGCCCCGGCGGAACGCAGCAGTTTCCATCCGCGCGAGGAAGCATCCCGGCACACCGTTTCCAGCAGCGAGGTCTTGCCGATTCCGGAGGGCCCGCTGACCGTCAGTTCAATGCAGTGCCCGGATTCCACAGCAGTGGCAAGGTCGCGCCACTGCGCCACCTCACGCTCACGCCCAAACAGCCGCGGTTGTGCCACGCTCTGATCCTAAGGCGCGGAAGGGACAAATTCGACGTTTCACTCCACTTCTTCGGCCACGCAGCGGTTGCGCAGCTCGCCGATGCCCTCGATCCGCGTGACCATCTCCGCTCCGGCAGGAATCCATTCACGCGGTGTCCGGGCCAGTCCCACGCCCGCAGGCGTGCCGGTCGCGAGCAGGTCGCCGGGCTCCAGCGTCATGAATTGGCTGACATAGGAGACCAGCTGTGCGCAGGAGAAAATCAGGTCGGAGGTTGTTCCCGACTGCTTTTTCACGCCGTCCAGCTCGCATTCCACGGCCAGCCCTGCTTCCGGGTCCAGCTCGTCAGCGGTGACGACGACGGGGCCCACCGGAGTCATACGGTCCCAGTTCTTGCCTTGAAACCACTCCGAGGTGCGCCCCTGCCAGTCGCGGACCGAGACGTCGTTCATCACCGTGTAGCCGGCGATGGCGTCCCGGGCGGCGGCCTCGTCGGCGCGCCGGAGCCGGGAGCCGATCACCACGGTCAGCTCCGCCTCCCAGTCGATTTTCTTGCTGGCCGCGGGCATCACCACGTCATCGGTCGGTCCGACCAGGGCATTGGCGTACTTGGTGAAGATGGTCGGGTACTTCGGAACCTCCTGGCCCACCTCTTCGGCGTGCGCGTAGTAGTTCAGGCCGGCGCAGAGGATTTTGCCCGGGTGCAGGATGGGCAGCCCCAGCTCCGAATCCTTGGGCGCCGGACCGGGCTCGCCGGAGAGGGTGCGCCAATTGCCGCGCTGCAGCAACTCGCCCACGTCCTTGGCCGGCAGGTACTCGGTGGTCTCCCCCTCCTGCCGGAATGCCTGCGTGGTCCCGTTCCGCCGTACTGTCCCCAGTCGCATCTGTACCTCCTTGCGGCGGCCGAGCACCGCCGTCGTTAAGTTGTTGGGCTCAGGTAGCAGCCCCTTTGCACGATATCTGGTTGCGTCCCGCCGCACCGGACTCCGTCAAAGGTTTCTCTCGGACTGGCGCTCCGACGCTCCGCCTGCTTCCTCGGGCAATTCAGAGACCGGCACCAGGACAATGTCCTGGATCATCCAGTGCAGGTCGATGCAACGGTCCCTGGCCTCTTCGAGGACTTTGACCGACGGGATGTGGCCGTCGCGGGGGACGACGAAGGCTTCAGCGTGCAGCACATGGCCCTGGTCGCGGACGCGTGAACCGGATTCTTCAACCCATTCGAGCTGGCGAAGGTATTCATCGATGCGTTGGATCAGCGGGTGGGGCTCCGAGTCATCGTAGGTTCTGGCCCGGGTATCCATCAGGTCGGTGATGGAGCCGCGCATGTTTTTGTATCCGTCGCGCAGGATTCCCCCTGCGATAAACAGTGCGGCGGCGGCGTCGGCCCACCACAGGCCGATCCCGATGCCGGCGACACCGACGATTGAGCCGACTGCCGTCATCCAGTCGGCCTTGTTCATGTCTGCATCGGCGTAGAGAACCTTGTCATGCAGTTGCTCGGCGAGTTTTTCCTTGGCGCGGCCCAGCAGCACCGGCGGGACAGCTGTCACTGCCATGACCGCCATCATGAGCCAGCCGAGCCAGATGGTGTGGCCCAGGACCTGGACCGAGCCGATCGGCGGGTGCTCCCCTTTCAGCAGGCCAATGCCGGAATCGATCACCAGGAAGGCACCCATGGTGCACAGAGCCACCGCGGCCACCAGATGCGCGATGCCGGTCGACCGGTGGTAGCCGTAGGGGTACTTCCGGGTGGGCGGCCGGTTAATGATCTTCATCGCCAGCAGGAACGCAATGGGCGGAGCGAAGGAAAGCATGTCTTCAATCCAGGCCGCCTTCATCGCCTGGGAATTGCCCATGGTCAGAAAGACCAGCGTGACCGACACGGCCAGGACGGCGATGGTGGTCCACTGGAGTCTGACGGCGCGCCGCAGGGCCTTTTCCTGCTGGTCGGGCAGCTCGGCGCGGCCGAACCTGGTGTTCATCCCTGTTCCTTCCGGTCGAGAAGAAACTTCTCCAGTTCCCGGAGGAAGGCGTTTTCCCCCATCCTGGAAGCCATGACGTATTCCTCCTTGCCTCCGCCGGGGGCCCGGCCCTCGGCGTAGGGCTGGGTCAGGGCAGCCTTGTCCGACCAGGGCGATTTTTTCGTCAGACCCCCGATGACGAGGTCAAGTTCGCCGCGCTCGAGCTGCCCCATCAGGCTTTCCTCGCCGGCAGCGGTCCACTCAATGCTTGCTCCCCGGGTGGCAGCGAACTTCCTGACCAAGTCGGCTTCGGACCCTCCGGGTTCACCGTCGTTCCGGACCGCTGTCCAGGGCGGGTTGTGGGAGACTCCGACTTTGAGAGTGCCGCCGCTGACACGGTCCAACGTTCCTTCCGGATCGGCAGGCACCTGCAGCCCGCAGGCGGACGTCAGCAGCATGGCCAGCACCACCAGGGCCGCCTGTGAAAAATTCTTCAGCATACTGAGGACAATAATCGAGTCCTTGCCGATTTTCGGGCGCTGACAGCTCCACTCGGGGGGCCCGGCGGCTGCAGGCGCGGCGACCTGATTCCCCCGGGGGGCGTCATCGGGAGCGGTTTACCGCAGGTGGGCTACCGGCCCGCCCGGGTCCACTCGAGCAACTGCTCGACCGGCCAGGTGGTGATGATCCGTTCGGCCGGGACGCCGTTTTTGGCCGCCCTCTCGGCACCGTAGTGGAGGAAGTCGAGCTGGCCGGGCGCGTGGGCGTCGCTGTCGATGCTGAACAAGCAGCCGGCATCGAGGGCCAGCTGGATGAGCTCATCCGGCGGGTCCTGCCGCTCCGGCCGCGAGTTGATTTCGACCGCCACGTTCTTCTCGGCACAGGCTGCGAACACTCGCTCGGCGTCGAATTCCGATTGCGGGCGCGTTCCCCTCGATCCTTTGACCAGCCGCCCGGTGCAGTGGCCCAGCACGTTGGTGCGCGGATTGTTGATGGCGCCGAGCATCCTGCGGGTCATGGTGCCCCGGTCCGACCGCAGCTTGGAGTGGACGCTGGCGACCACCACGTCCAGCTGCTCGAGCATCTCAGGCGTCTGGTCCAGCTCCCCGTTCTCCAGGATGTCGGCTTCAATCCCGGTCAGCACCCGCAGTCCGTCGGACCCGGCGTTGAGCTCCGCCACCAGCTCGAGCTGCGTGGCCAGCCGCTCGGCGCTCAGGCCGTTGGCGATCTTGAGGTTGGGCGAATGGTCGGTCAAGGCAAGGTAGTCACGACCGAGCCAGCGCGCCGCATCCACCATTGCCTGCGGCGGCGAGCCGCCGTCGGACCAGTCGCTGTGGCTGTGCAGGTCGCCGCGGAGGGCCTGGTGCAGCTCGCGGCCGCCCTCGGCCAGGGGTGCCGCAGCGCGCTCCCGCACCTTCGCCAAATAGGCCGGGACCTCGCCGTCGACAGCCTGCTGGATGACCTCCAAGGTGCTGGCACCGATCCCCTTCATTCCCTTCAGCCGGCCGGTGCGCGCCCGTTCCGCCAGCTCGTCCGGCTCCAACCCGCCGGCCACCGCAGCCGCCCTCCGAAAGGCCTGCACTTTAAACGTGGGGGCGAGTTCGCGCTCCAGCCAGAACGCGATTTCATTCAGGGCTGCGACAGGATCCATAGGACCATCTTCCATGCTGGGCGGGCGCCGATCCATGGCTTCACGGCCCCAGGGGCGGTACGGCCAGCCCGAACTGCTCCTTCAGCGCCAGCTCGGCGGCGCGGTAACCCGCCATGCCGTGCACCCCCGGCCCGGGCGGGGTGCCCGCCGAGCACAGGTAAACACCGTGCAGGGGAGTTTTCCAGGGCTTCGGGTTCAGGACGGGTCGGGCCGCGAGCTGCAGCAGGTTGACAGCACCCGTCCCGAAGTCGCCACCGACGTAGTTGGGGTTGTAGACCTCGTAGTCGGCCGCGGACATGCTGGCGGAATCCACCACCAGATCGGTGAATCCGGGGGCGGCGCGCTCCAGGGCGGCGGTGATGACCGGCTCCATGTCGCGGGTGGACCCGTTCGGGACATGGCAATAGGCCCAGAGCACTTCGCGCCCGGCAGGTGCGCGGGACGGGTCCACAACGCCTGGCTGCGCCGTCAGGATCACCGGATCCTCGGAGTGCCGGCCCCGGGCAATCTCCCGCTCCGAGGCGGCCATCCGTTCCCGCGTCCCGCCCAGATGCACGGTGCCGGCGCGGCGGAGTTCCGGGTGTGCCCAGGGAACCGGCCCGGACAGGATGTAATCGACCTTGGCCGCCCCCGGCCCGTACCGGAAGCGCTGCAGGGTGCGCGCATATCCGGTTGGGAGCCGTCCGCCGGCCAGCCGCAGCAGCTCGGTGGGCGAGGTATCCAGCATGACCACCTTTGCCTCGGTCAGCTCGGCCAGCGACAGCACCCGGTGCCCGGTCTGCAGTCGGCCGCCGTGTGCCTGCAGGTCCCCGACCATGGCGTCGATGATTGCCTGCGAGCCCCCGGCCGGCAAGGGGAATCCCACCGCGTGCGCCAAGGCTCCGAGCATCAGTCCCGCTCCCGCCGCCGCGACACGCCGCACCCCGCCGGGCGTATGCGCGGCCACGCCGGTCAGCAGCGCCGGGGCGAACTGTTCCTTGAACCGCAGGTTCCAGGCCGGGGTTCCCTGCTCCAGACACCGAAGCCCGAACCGCACGGCCGTCACCGGGCTGGCCGGCACCTGCAGCAACTGGTCCATGGTGAACTCCAGCAGCGCGTCGCTCCTGGCGACAAGCGGGCCCATGAGCTGCCGGTACGCGCCGCCGTCGGCGCCCAACCCGGCCACTGTCCGGTCCAGGTCACGGTAGGCAACCGCCGCTGCGGCTCCGTCGATGACCTGCCCGTAGGAGACCTCGGGCATCAGCAAGTCGATCCGCCGGTCCAGTCCGAAGTCGCGGAAAAACGGCGAGGCTGCGGCCATCGGGTGCACCGCCGAGCAGATGTCATGCCAGTGGCCGGGCTCCATCAGCTCCGAGGTGCGGGAGCCGCCGCCGGGTGTGGGGTCCGCTTCGAAGACGGTGACGTCCAACCCTGCGCGCGCCATGATCACCGCCGCGGCCAGCCCATTCGGTCCGGCACCGACTACCGCCACGTCCGTCACGATGGATCTTCCCCTTCCCGCTGTCCGTTCAACCTTGGGGGTTGCGCAGGCCCGCTGGCAATGCCCGGCCACTTCGCGGGACGCCGCACCGTCTCTATACCTGATAAGGCATATTTCGGGTCCGCCCGGACGGACGGTGCGTTGGCCGTCCTGCGGCCTGGGAGAGGCAGCGTGAATCTGTCGGGCGCGGCATCGTATTCGCCGCCCTGCGGGTCGTCGGTATCCACCCGTCGCACCGGGTCGTGCTCAGGCAGCCAGATGCCGCGGACCACCTTCCACATGATGTATGCCGTTGCCGCTATATGCGCGAGCACGGCCAGCACATAATACGGTGCGTCCAGGTTTCGCGCCGCCTCGCCGCCGCTGGTGACTTGGCCCAGATGCAACCAGATGGCCCACCAGTGCATTGCCTCGAAGAACTGCCAGATCAGGAAATCACGCCACCGGGGATGGGCCAGCACGGCCAGCGGGATCAGCCACACCACGAACTGCGGCGAGTACACCTTATTGGTGAGCACGAAGGCCGCCACCACCAGAAAAACCAGCGACGCCATCCGGGGACGCCGCGGGGCAGTCCATGCCAGGAGCGCAATCCCTGCACACGCGGCCGCAAACAGAAGGAAGGAGGCGGCGTTGATGAATTCCGGGCTGAGGTCGGGTAGCTTTTGCCGTTGCGCTGTCAGGTTGTAGGCGTACCAGATGGACGAATAACCTGCTTCACGCTGCTGGCTGAAGTCCAGGAAGTGGAACCAGCCGCCGAAGTCGCGCAGCATGAACGGCACATTGACCACCAGCCATGCAGCAGCGGCCGCCAGGGCGGACTGGACCAGGCCGCGGTACCGGCCCGTGCGCACCGCAAGCAACAGGATGGCACCGAAGATCAGCACCGGGTACAACTTGAGCGCAGCGCCCAACCCGATGAACACTCCGGCGGGAATGGGGCGGCCCCGCGCGAAGGCGAGCATCGCCAGCGCCGCCAGCATGGCGGCCCAAAGATCCCAGTTGATTGTCCCGGCGAGCACGATTCCCGGTGCCAGCGCCACCATGGCCGCGTCCCAGGGCCGCCGGTGGCTCATCCGTGCCGTCGCGATCACGGTAACCAACCAGACCACCGCCACCAAGGTGGCATTGAGATCGAAATAGGCCAGCGCCCGTTCCGGGGTTGCCCCCTCGCCGGGGACAAGCCACGCCGTCGCGCCGGCCAGCAGCCCCAGCAGCACCGGGTACTCAAAGGAACTTCCAGCGGTCAGGAAAGGCACCACGCCGTGGGCCAGCCCGCGCGACTCGAACAAGACCGGCCAGTCCGAATAGCAGCCCATATAGAAGTAGTCCGGCAGCTTCCATCCGGCCACCCGGCACGGCGTCTTCACCAGAACGGAGAGCAGCGCGGCGAACGTGGTCAGGATGATCAGCACGCGCTCGACGGTGAAGAAAGCCGGCGCGACCAGACCCGGAGCGCTGTGCCGGCCCAACGGTCCGCCCACCAACTCGGTGAACTGTTGCAACAGCGGATCATTGCGGCTGGGCACCACAATGCGCAGCGGCGTGCGGCGCGTAGTACGGGACCCGGGCATGGTCCAAGACTACTGGCGGTGCACCGCCGGCTACAGGCGCGGATCCGTCACACCGGTCACCCGAACGTCCGCTGTTGCTCGCCTTCCCGTAACTTGTTGCGCCCCGGGCCGTTACCGGCTCTTCCTACCGTGGCTCCAATGAGTTACATCGACCCCCCGCAAGTTCTGGCCGTCATCCCGGCCCGCGGCGGCTCCAAAGGGATTCCGTTCAAGAACCTGTTACCCGTGGCCGGACGGAGCCTCGTGGCCCGGGCCGTGGACAGTGCCCTGGCCGCGCCCTCGGTGACCGACGTCGTGGTCAGTACCGACGATCCGGCCATCGCAGCCGAAGCCGAACGCTGCGGCGCCCGGGTCATCAGCCGCCCCGCGGAGCTCTCCGGGGACACGGCCACGAGCGAATCCGCCGTACTCCACGTGCTCGCAACACTGCCCCGGCAACCGGCGGTTACCGTCCTGATGCAGTGCACGTCCCCGTTCATCGATCCGGCTCACGTGGACGAGGCCGTGCTGGAGGTGCTGGAGGACCGCGCCGACGTGGCCTTTGCCGTCACCGAGAGCCACGCTTTCCATTGGTCCCATGACGACGGCGGTGCCGTCTTCGCCGTCGGGCACAGCGCCGACGTGCGTCCCCGCCGCCAGGACCGCACGCCGCAGTACCGCGAAACAGGCGCGTTCTATGCCATGCGGACCGAGGGTTTCCTGGAACGCAGGCACCGTTTCTTCGGGCGCCTGAAACTGCAGGAAGTTCCCGCTGGGCAAGCCGTTGAAGTCGACACGCCGGAAGATCTCGCCGTGGTCCGGGCCCTGGCCGGCCAGGCAGCCGCACCGGCAGCCGGCGCCGTCGATGTCGACGCCCTGGTGATGGACTTCGACGGCGTCCACACCGACGACCATGCCTTCGTCAATGCCGAGGGCGAAGAGTTCGTGCGGGTCAGCCGCGGGGACGGAATGGGAATTTCCCGGCTGCGCTGCACCGGAATTCCGCAACTGATCTTGTCCACCGAACGCAACACGGTGGTCAGCGCCCGGGCCGGAAAGCTCGGCATTGACGTCCTCCAGGACGTCGCGGACAAGGCCGAAGCGGTTCGCCACTGGATGGCTGCCCACCGGCTGGACCCCCACCGGGTTGCCTACGTGGGCAACGACGTCAACGACCTGCCCGCCATGGGCGTCGTTGGTTGGCCCGTGGCGGTGGGCGATGCCCGCGCCGAGGTCAAGGCCGCAGCACGGATTGTGCTGCAGCATCACGGCGGCGAGGGCGCAGTCCGCGAAATATGCGAACTCATCCTCGCCGCACGCAGCGGTACCGCCGCCGAACGCGGCCGCCAGGAACAAACCACCCCAGCAACAACAGAAAGAGTGCAGCTGATGACTACCGAAGCCACCGTTTCCCACAACGTTCCCGCCGGTTCCCCGGCTCCCGTAGCGATCGGCGAGGTGCAGGTCGGTGCCGGGCACCCCGTGTACGTGATCGGCGAGATCGGCATCAACCACAACGGTGACATCGAGATCGCCAAGCAACTGATCGACGTCGCCGCCGAGGCCGGCGCGAACGCGGTGAAGTTCCAAAAGCGCACTCCCGAGATTTCCACCCCGGCGGACATGCGCGACAAGATGCGTTCCACCCCGTGGGGCGAGATGACCTACCTGGACTACCGGTACCGGGTGGAGTTCGACATGCCGATCTACCAGAAGCTGATCTCCCACGCCGCCGACCGGGGCCTGCACTGCTTCGCCTCGCCGTGGGACGTTCCCTCGGTCGCGTTCATGGAGGAAGCCGGTGCGCTGACGCACAAGGTCGCCTCCGCCTCGGTCACCGACCTTGAACTGCTCGCCGCCCTGCGCGAGACCGGCAAGCCGGTAATCCTCTCCACCGGCATGTCCACCATCGAGCAGATCGACAAGGCCGTGGAGACCCTGGGCACGGACAAGCTGATCCTGATGCACGCCACCTCCACCTACCCGCTGCCGCCCGAGGAGGCGAACCTGCGCATGATCAGCACCCTGCAGGAGCGCTACCAGGTACCGGTGGGCTACTCCGGGCACGAACGCGGCCTGCAGATCTCGCTGGCCGCCGTCGCCCTGGGCGCGGTCACCGTGGAGCGGCACATCACTCTGGACCGGACCATGTGGGGTTCGGACCAGGCCTCCTCGCTGGAGCCGAAGGGCTTCGAGGCGCTGATTCGGGACATCCGGATCCTGCAAGAGGCCATGGGCGACGGCGTCAAGCGCGTCTTCCCGGGCGAGCTCGCGCCACTGTCCCGGCTCCGCCGAGTGGACGGCTAGCCACACGCCATGAACCAGCCATTACTGAGCGTCATCATCCCGGCGAAAGACCAGGCGCCTTTCATCCGCGACGCGATGACCAGCCTGACCCGCCAGTTCGATGATCCCTCGGTGATGGACATTGTCGTCGTCGACGACGGTTCCACCGACGGCACCGGGGAGCTGGCGGCCGCCTTCACCGGCCGGCTCCCCGGCCTGCAGATCCTTCGAAACGACACCGCCTCGGGTTTGGCAGCCGCCCGCAACCAGGGACTGGACGCCTCCACCGGACGCTACATCGCCTTCTTCGATCCGGACGACTGGTACGCACCCGGCCACTTGTCCCGCCTCGTGCAGGAGATCAAGGAGCTGGGCGTGGACTTCATCCGCGTGGACCACATCCGCCATACCAAGGGAGTCCGCACCGTTCACCGTGCCCCTCAAGCCGTCCGCGGTGTCGCCCTTGACCCCCGCCAGGACATCGGACCCACGGACGCCTCCACCATGGTCGACTACCCCTTTGCGCCCTTCGGCATCTTCGACAGCTCCCTGAAAGAGGCCGGGCTGCTGCACTTTGTCGACGGCCTGCACACCGCCGAAGACCGCCCCTGGATCTGGCGGTTGCACCTGAAGGCATCCTCCTACGCGGTCTCGGACCAGCTGGGTGCGTTCTATCGCCGCGGTGTGGCGACCTCCTTGAGCCAAATATTCGACCGCAGGCAGTTGGATTTCCTGCGCAGCTACGCCGAAGTGTTCCGGTTGGTGGCCCAGGACCGCGAGGCAGACCGTTTCCTGCCGAAAGCGATCCGGCAATTCCTGGCCATCGCCTGCCATCATCTGGACCGTGCGGGGTCCATGACCAAACCCGTCCGCCGGGAACTGACCGCCGGAGTCCGCGCTGCCGCGGCAAGCCTTCCGGCGTCCGCCGTCAGCAGCTGCCTGGCGGCGATGGACACGACCCGGCGCAAGAAGCTGGAAACTGCGATCGGACCCGTGACGTGAAAGAACTTTTCGTCGTTTCAACTCTCTACCAGGTCGTCTCGCTGGCCGCAGCCGTCGACGACGGGACCCTGCCGATGACAGGAGGGGAACGCCTCCTGGTGCTGACCAACAACGCCCTGATTCCGGAGATCAGCGTGCCCTTCCATGAGTCGCCGGGCTTTACGGAAGCGGCCGGCAGATTCGACAGGGTCGTGGACCTGAGCGGGCTGCTCTGGCCTAGGCGGCCCGGGCAGTTCAATCCCCGTGAACAAGACCTGGACCTCTGGCAAAGGCTGCTGCGCTCGGAATGGGAGCTGGGCCAGGACCGGGTCCATCTTTACGTCGAGTCCATCCAGGTCAACCCGGCACTTGCCTTGGCCCGCATTTTTGCCACGTCCCCCGTCTCAGTGCACTCGGACGGCCTGATGAGCTATGGCCCCACCCGCAACCCCGTCCCCCTGGCCATTGCCCAGCGCCTCGATTCGCTGCTCTACGTGGACCTGGTGCCAGGGCTGCGACCGCAGCTGCTGCGCGAGCATAATCCCAAGCTGGTCCCGATAAATCCGGCTTCCCTGCGCCGCGGCATGGAGGAGCTGGACCGGTCGGTGCCGCCTTGTGCCCTTCCGGGACCGCCGGCGGACGCGGGGAGTGGAAGCGCACTGTTGCTGGGCCAGTACTTGTCCGAGCTCGGGATCCTGTCCGATGAGGAGGAGCTGGCCCTGCACCGCCGGATGATCGAGACGGCGATGGCCCACGGGATCCGGCATTGCCTCTTCAAGCCCCACCCCAGCGCCGGGCCGGGAGCCGTGCGCTCCATCGAATCGGCGGCGAAGGATCTGGGGGTGGAGCTGGACCTTGTCGAGTCCCCCGTTTCGGCAGAAGTGGTGATGCAGCGCCTGCAGCCGCAGCTGGTGGTGAGCTGCTTCTCCACCGCCCTCGTGACCGCCAAGTACCTGTTCAACATCGACGCCTCGGCCGTGGGAACCGAACTGCTGCTGGAACGGCTGACTCCTTACGAAAACAGCAACCGGGTGCCGGTCACGATCATCGACGCGGTCCTGGAGAGGGGTGTGCGCGCCCCCGACCAAGAGGAGGCCTGCACTCCCCCGGCGCACCGCCTCCAGCGGCTGGTCGAGGCAGTCGCCTATTGCATGCAGGCAGATACGCTGGCAGCAGTGCGCCAGGGTGCGGAAACTTATCTGCACGAGATCCAGGACGGACCCCAGATGCGCTACTTCAAGCGGCGGCGGCTGACCAAGCTTCAGCTGCCGGGCGGACTGCCGCCGGCGGCAGCAGCCCCTCCGCTGGCCAAAGCCCGGCGGATGGGCCGGCGCGCGGTCCGCAGACTCCAATCCGCCCTGGCGTCGTGAGGCGGGGGTCATGACGGAAACGGCGATCACCGCGGCTTTCCTTCCCCAGCTGGGACCAGTGGTGAACGGCCCCCTGGGCCGGCCGGCACCGGGGGCCGCCAGGACAAGGCGGGGGCACCGGAGCGAACTGGTGCGGCCGCGCTTCGGCCGGGCTGCTGTCTGGGCGGAGTCCCCCCTGCAGTTGCTCAGCGCCGTCGAGGCCCACGGTGCAGGACTGCTCGGCCAGGAAACGCTCATTCATCCGCGCAGCGACGCCGTCGGCATGGACAGCACCTTGCAGTCGCTGATGGAACAGGTGCCAAGCGGCGTGCGGTTCGCGCCGCCGTCGGCCGCCCTCCCCGCCGTCCGCAGCAAAAAGCTGGACCGCTGGGTGGCCGGCGACGCCTATTCCGGCAAGGTCCAGGCCGAACTGCTGCGCGGCGTGGGCGCGGATGAGCTGGTCATCGTGGACGACGGCCTGGCGACGCTGGGCCTGCTGCAGATGCTGGTCAGCGAGCGTCCCGTCCCGCTGATCCGTCCGCGCGCTGTGCCGACCATCCGTCGCAAGGCACTGGGACTGGCCACGTGGTGGGCCCTGCGCCGAATGGCCAGCCAAGGCCGGCTGCTGGTGTTCACGGCCTTGGCGGTGCCTCCGGCGGTGGAGAAGAAGTTCCGGGCCCTGGGCGGCCACCTGGAGCGGCATCGCTTCGAATGGCTGGGAACACAGCCTGTCAGCGAGACCATCCTCGAACCGACCATCGTGGTGGGTTCGGCCATGCCGGCCGACCGGCTGATCCGGGCCGAGCCGTACCTGGATTGGGTACGCTCGCTGACCGACGACGGCCCGTTGGCATATTTCCCGCACCGCCGGGAACAACCGGAACTGCTAGGCGCCTTGGCAGAGCACCCGCTGATCCGCGTCAAGCAGCACACCGTTCCGGTGGAAATGCGTCTGCGCGGCCTTCGGCCCGGGCAGGTGGTGCGCGCCCTCCCCTCCACCGTGCTGGCTTCGCTGCGCCTGATCCTGGCTCCTTCCGGCGTGCCGTTGATCGGGCAGCCGGTGCCGGACGACTGGTGGCTGCCCGAGACCACGGAAGCGTTGCGGCGGCACCTCAGCAGTTCTTTGCGCGAAGGGGGCAAATGATGGCGCCGGAGGCACAACTGGCCGCCGAATCCCCGGCCGGCGGTGACAACGCAGTCCGGCCGTTCCGCATGCTGGCGGTTGCCGACAGCGACTCCTACCTGAAGTTCGCCTGCGCCACACTGGAAGCCGTTGGTGCGGGCTGGGAGCGCGAAGTGCTGCTGGTGCGCTCCCCCATCCTGCCAACGCTTGAACAGGTCCAGGCGGCCACTGCCGGAACGTTTCTTGCCGGCAAGGCGCCCCGGGTGGTGGCCGCCTCCGGCTTGCGGACCGCTTTGGCGGGCGCCGACGTCGTCCTGGCGGCGGCCACCGGACCGATCGTGGAGGAGATCTATTCGCAGGCGGCCCGGCTTCCGCAGCGGCCGGCGCTGCTGTCCGCGCTGCCAGGCGTCGCTTTTCCGGCCACGCGCAAGGCCCTGAACTACCGGGCGCTCGGTGACGCCTTCATCACGCACAGCCACGCCGAATGCCGGGCGTTCAGTGACTTGGCGGACTCCATGGCACTGCCGCAGCGGATCCTCGTCTCCCGGCTGCCGTTCCTGGCCTCGCCCGGCCCTCCTGAACCGCAGCAGGCCCCGCTTTCGGCGGTGGTGTTCGCGCCACAGGCCAAAGTCCCGGTGGAGCGGGGGCAGCGCATCGCCATCCTGCAGGCGCTGGCTGCGTTGGCCCGGCGACGGCCCGAGCTGTCCGTGCGGGTGAAGCTGCGTGCCTGGGCGGGCGAGCCGCAGACGCATCTGGAACAGTACCCCTTTGACCAGTTGTGGTCGGACCTGGTGGCAGCCCGCGCGGTGGGCGGACATGAGCTGCAGTTCTGCACGGGCCCGATGGCGGAGCAGCTCGTACCGGGGGCGGCCATGGTGACCGTCAGTTCCACGGCGGCCTTGGAAGCGCTCGACGGCGGTCTTCCGGTGCTCATTCTGGACGACTTCGGACTCTCCGAGGACATGCTGAACAAGGTTTTCGACGGGTCCGGGTTGGTCGGAAACCTTGAGGACCTGGTGTCCGGCCGGTTCCGGCACCCCGAGCCGCGCTGGCTGCGGGACAACTACTTCCACACCCCGTCGGTGCCGTTGGACGAGCTTCTGGCCACCTTCGCGGTACGCGCCAGGGCCGGCAGACTGGCGACTGATCCGAAGTTTCTGGCCGCGGTGCAGCGCCGCAAAATGCGCTCCAGGCTGCGCACCGTCCTGCCCTTGCCGGCGCTGAAGCTGATACGGCGACTGCGCAGGGCCCGCCGCCTGCTGGCTTGAGCCCCTCGACAGAACCACAGGCGTTTGGGACGGACGGAATGCCCAGGTGGCACTTGGTTCGCCCGAGTCAAAACCGGTGGGACAGCCACACGATTCCACCGCCGTGAGCGGCTAGCGCGGCCTGCGTTTTCTGCTGTCGCCACAGTCCCGGGAATGCCCGGACCCGGCAATGCGTTGAAAGACGGCGTAGACTGGAGAGGCTGCCTGCTTTCGGCTGGGCGGCCAGTCAGAAGTGTGTCGAAGGAGAACCGTGGCAGAGAACCCCATCCGGGTAGCGATCGTCGGTGTTGGAAACTGTGCGGCCTCGCTGGTACAGGGCGTCCACTACTATCGTGGGGCCGACCCGAGCGCAACGATCCCCGGGCTGATGCACGTCGCGTTCGGCGCCTACCACGTCGACGACGTCCAGTTCGTTGCTGCGTTCGACGTGGACGGCAAGAAGGTGGGGCTTGACCTCGCCGACGCGATCGGTGCCAGCGAGAACAACACCATCAAGATTGCCGACGTCCCGGCCACCGGTGTCAGGGTCCAGCGCGGCCATACCTTGGACGGTCTGGGCAAGTACTACCGTGAAACCATCGTGGAATCCGATGAGGAACCCGTGGACATGGTTGCCGCCTTGCGCAAGGCCGAGGTCGACGTCATGGTCTGCTACCTGCCGGTCGGATCCGAGAAGGCTGCCAAGTTCTACGCCCAGTGCGCCATCGACGCCGGCGTCGCGTTCGTCAACGCGCTTCCTGTCTTCATTGCCGGCACCCAGGAATGGGCCGACAAATTCACCGCTGCCGGGGTCCCGATCGTTGGCGACGACATCAAGAGCCAGATCGGTGCGACCATCACCCACCGCGTGATGGCCAAGCTGTTCGAAGACCGCGGCGTGGTGCTGGACCGGACGTACCAGCTCAACGTCGGCGGCAATATGGACTTCAAGAACATGCTTGAGCGCGAGCGTCTGGAGTCCAAGAAGATTTCCAAGACCCAAGCCGTGACCTCCAACACCTCGGCCGTGCTGGGTGACGACGACGTGCACATCGGCCCTTCGGACTACGTGGCCTGGCTGGATGACCGCAAGTGGGCGTTCGTCCGCTTGGAGGGCCGCAACTTCGGCGACGCGCCGGTCTCGCTGGAATACAAGCTTGAAGTATGGGATTCCCCCAACTCGGCGGGCGTGATCATTGACGCCATTCGTGCCGCGAAGATCGCTCTGGACCGCGGCGTTGGCGGGCCGATCCTGTCGGCGTCCAGCTACTTCATGAAGTCCCCTCCGGAGCAGTACGACGACGAGACCGCCCGGGCGAAGGTCGAAGCGTTCATCCGCGGCGACGCAAACAACTAGACCCTCCGCAGGATATAGGGACCGGTTCTCCACGAACTGCCCCCGGACACGGGACTGAAACCCTCAGTCCCGGTGTGCGGGGATTAGCGCGACGGGGACCGGTCCTTGTCTTTTCCAACCGGCCGCATCAGCTCCGGGCAGATCGGGTTCATGACCGCCGCCTCCGGGTAGATTGGGTTCATGGCCGCCCCCTCCCCGTCCCCCGCCGGGAAGCTCCGAGGTCAGGCTTCCCGCCCGCGCCGCAACTATGCCCTGGACATCCTGCGCATTGTCAGCATCGTGGGAGTCGTCGCCATCCACTCCTTCGGCGAACTGGCCGGAGACGACAATGCCCGCCAGCGACCGAACTGGATCGCTGCAGCGGCTATCGACATCGCGTTCATCTGGGTGGTGCCGGTCTTCGTCATCATCTCGGGCGCCTTGGTGCTGGCGCCGCGGGCTCATGCAGACGGCGCGTTGGCGTTCTACCGCAAGCGTGCGCTGCGGCTGCTGCCCGCCCTGGTGGTCTGGCATCTCGTTTACATCTTCCTTGGCAATTACCTGCTCGGCGGCGAACTTGACCCGGTCACGGTGCTGGTGTCCGTCTTCGAAACGCACCTGTATCCGCACCTCTACTTCCTGTGGCTGATCCTGGGCCTCTACCTGGTGGCACCGCCACTGGCCCGGTACTTGCACCGGGTCCCGCTGCGCCAAGCAGCAGCGGCCACCTGCGGTGTTCTGGTCCTGACCTTGGCGCTGTTCAGTCTGCAGGCGGCCAGCATTCAACTCGGATGGGGTTGGCAGTACCCCTGGAACATCCTGACGCAGTGGTTCCCCTATCTGGGATACTTCATGGCCGGCTGGGTCATCACCCAGCTGCGCATCCCCCGCGGCGCGGCGACGGCGGCGGGGGTCGCCGCCGTCGTCCTGTCCGTTTTCAATATCTGGCACTGGATCAACCAGGATGAAACTCCACTGCTCAACATCATCACGCCGTCGAGCTATGTCGGGCTCGGGGTCGCTGCAGCATCGCTAGGCATCTTTGCGGCCGCTTACCATCTGCTGGCGGGGCGGCAGCCGCCGGACTGGCTGGGACGGACGCTGGTTGAGCTGTCCGGCGCCTCGTTCGGCGTTTTCCTATGCCACTACCTGTTCCTGCTCTGGCTGACCTTCCACGTCTTCCCGGGCCAAGAGCCGACGCTGGCGCTGTTGTCGCTGAAGTTCGCCGTGGCCACGGCCGGTGCCTTCGCTTTGACCTTGGTGGCGCTGCGGATTCCGGTGGTGCGGCGGGTGTTCTAGGTTCATCCCCCCCGGCTAGAAGAGCCCGGTGATGACGCCGTCGTCGTCCACGTCCATCCTGCCGGCCGCCGGTTCTTTCGGCAGGCCGGGCATGGTCATCACGTCGCCCGTCAGCGCCACGATGAAGCCTGCCCCGGTCTTCGGGATCAAATCGCGCACCGTAATGCTGAAACCACTCGGTGCGCCGAGCACCGAAGGGTCGTCCGTGAAGGAGTACTGCGTCTTGGCCATGCACACCGGGAGCTTGCCCCACCCGTTCGCCTCGATCTCGGCCAGCCGCCTGCGGGCCGGGCTGGTGAACTCCACGTGGTCTGCCCCGTAGATTTGCTGGGCAATGGTCTCGATCTTCTTCTCCACCGCCAGGTCGAGGTCGTAGAGCGGGGAGAACGACTGCGGCTGCTGCAGGACCTGAACCACCTTGCTGGCCAGCTCATCGCCGCCGGGGCCGCCCCCGCCTTCGCCCCAAACATCGGCTACGGCAGCTTCGACGCCCTTCTGCTTGCACCAGGCCAACACCCATTCGAGTTCTTCCCGGCTGTCGGTCGTGAATTTGTTGATACCCACCACCGGCGTCAGCCCGAATTTGAGGGCGTTGTCCACGTGGCGCTCCAGGTTGGCGACGCCGGCCTGGACCGCATCCAGGTTTGGCTCCTTGAGCTGGTCCTTGGGGATGCCGCCGTGCATCTTCAGGGAACGGATGGTCGCCAGCACCACGATGGCGGAGGGCGCGAATCCGCCGGCGCGGGCCTTGATGTCCATGAACTTCTCGGCGCCCAGATCGGACCCGAACCCGGCTTCGGTGACCACGATGTCGGCGAGCCGGCGGGCCGTCTGGGTGGCGAGCAGTGAGTTGCAGCCGTGGGCAATGTTGGCAAAGGGGCCGCCGTGCACGAAGGCCGGCGTCCCGGCGATGGTCTGCACCAGGTTCGGCTTGATGGCGTCCTTGAGCAGCATCGCCAGCGCGCCCTGGACTCCCAGGTCTGCCACCGTGACAGGTTTACGGTCATAGGTGTAGCCGACGGTGATCCGGGACAGCCGGGCTTTCAGGTCGGCAAGGTCGGACGAGAGGCAGAAGACCGCCATGACCTCGGAGGCCACCGTAATGTCGAAACCGGCTTCCCGCGGCACCCCCTGCGTTGGTCCCCCCAGCCCGATCACGACCTGGCGCAGTGCGCGGTCGTTCATGTCCAGCACCCGCCGGAAGGTCAGCCGGCGCGGGTCGATGCCCAGCTCGTTGCCTTGGTAGATATGGTTGTCCACCAGCGCCATAAGCGCATTATTCGCCGAGGTGATGGCGTGGAAGTCTCCGGTGAAGTGCAGGTTAATGTCGTCCATGGGGAGCACCTGCGAATAGCCGCCGCCGGTTGCCCCGCCCTTCATGCCGAGGATCGGGCCCAAGGAAGGTTCGCGGATGGCCACCATGGTCTTGTGCCCGGCCCTAGCCAAGGCGTCCGCCAGCCCCACCGTGAGGGTGGATTTGCCTTCACCGGCCGGGGTGGGCGACATCGCGGTCACCAGAACAACTTGGCCGCGCGGTTCCTTGTGGCTGTCCCCCAGTTTGGCGGGGTCTACCTTCGCCTTGTAGCTGCCGTAAAACTCCAGTGCCTCCGCCGGAATCCCCGCGGCCTCGGCAATTTCAGTGATGGGCCGCAGGGTGGCGCGGCGGGCAATCTCCAAGTCGGTCAGCGGAGCCGGTTCAGACATCATCGTCCTTCTTCCTCGCAGAGTCATACAGGCAGCAGCACTGCCACAGCCAACGTATCAGCCGCGCGCGCCGTCGTCACCGGTAACCCGCGGGGCATCGTTCAAGGGGGCCGCCGCGGCTGCCCTGCCTGCAGAAGAAGGTGCACAGGAAGGTTAAGGCCGTGGTTAAAGGCGGAAGCCCGCGCCGGGGAGCAACCCGGGCGCGGGCCTCACGTACATCGGGTCCAATGCGACTCATCGGATCCTCCTCGCGGATCTGTCCTACAGGACGGCCTATTGACTTGTACTTGCCGGCTGGAACTCAGCGGATGAGCTGCTGGTGCGACAGCAGTCCGTCGCGCACCTGTTCCAAGCGATCTTCGTCAACACGTACGTTCTGTATTCGTTTCCAGAGTGAGACGCTCTGGCGGAGCTTGCGGATCATGGCATTCACCTCCTGCCTGTCCAGGTAGTTCGGCATCACCGCGTGTGCCGCGCGGTAATGGGCCGGTGCCGCCTCATGGGAAGGGGAATCCCCGGCAGCGTTGCCGGCTTCCGCGCTGCCATCGTCGCCGGCGACAGTGCCGGTGGCTCCAGCGGTGCCGGCGTCAAGGTCGCCCAGGCTTCCGGCAGTGATCAACTCGCCGTGGCCGCGCTGCGGATCACCGGTCTGTGAGGGCTCTGGTGGACGGATAGATAGTTCCGGTGCAGGCAGTACGGCTGCATCCAGCGGTTTCATGAAGGTTTCCTCTCTGGAATGGATGGGAATTGGGGCAGGAGGCATGACGGAATCACCCTGATTTTCGGTGGCCGCCGAGGGGCGCCCCGCTGGCCTTAACGAAGCGGCAGCGCGCGCCACAGTGGCAGTGGCAGTAGACGTGCTCATAGCGAAGTCCTCACAGCGGAAGATGAGGCCCCCGCGCGGGAGTGCTAGAGAAATGCGGTGATTGATAAAGGGCAGCGGTTCAAGAAACGAACGGGCCCAATCAGCGAAGTTCTAGTGCGCAGAAATGGCGGAGGCGGGGCGTCGGGTCGTGGCGAAGAGGTTAAACACTCCGCCCGGCGTCTTGGTCATATTCACGATTCCCACCTCCCTTTCTTAATAGCGCCGATAGATGCAGTCCGGATTCAAAAACCTCATGATTGAGAAAGTTCAATCGGACTCGTTTAACGTACCCGATGGCTACAGCTTCTGCCTAGCCGGTTCAGGGAACCAACCGCAGATTTTCCTTCCACACCGGCGTGTCTCCCGCGACACGCCGCATCACGACGGCGGTGACCCCGGCCCAGCGCAGCGCCTCTAAAGCTCTTGACCTGGCTTGGGCATCGGGGGTCGAACTCCGCGTCAGATCATCGAGTGGAGAAAAGGCGCAGCGAACCACGGCGTTTCGCTGCTGCTTTCCGCCCGTCGATGGTTGGCAATAGGGACAACTTCCCGTGATAAGACCCAAACTGTCCGGAGCTAGACGTTCCATCCGGCGATCGCGGGCGTCTTCTTATCCCAACCCAGCCGGCAGACGGCAGCCGTTTCCAAGACAAAGTGCCGGCCCTCCACCGGGTCCATGCCCAGCCAGCGTGCAGCGAGAACCCGGAGGAAGTGTCCGTGTGCCACCAACAGGACCTGCGGGGGCGTGGAGGTTTCGCCGGCCCTGCCACCGTCGAAGGAGGTAGGACGGGTACTGTCCAGCACCCTGGCGATCACATGGTCGGCGCGGTCCGCCACTTGTTGCAGCGACTCACCGCCGCGGACGCCGTGGGTCCAAATCAGGTACGAAGGGTCTTCAGCCCTGATGGCAGCGCTCTGCAGGCCCTCATACTCTCCGTAGTCCCATTCGTGAGCTTCGGCCACAACCTCTGCATCCGGATAACCGGCCAGTTCGGCCGTCCGCCGGGCGCGCAGCAAAGGGGATGTCAGGACGGCGTGGAACCGGACCCCGGCCAACTTCGCCGCGGCGCCGCGGGCCTGCTGGACCCCTGCCGCAGTCAGCGGCAGATCGGTCAACCCGGTGTACCGATGGGCGCGAGACCACTCGGTTTCCCCGTGCCGCATCAGCCACAACACCGGAAATCCGTGCGGAGCGGCCGGGCCCATGGTTACACCTGCTCCGTGTATTCCGGCTGCTCCCGCCACCAAGCCAGCAGCTTCGCTTCCGCTTCTTCCGGGGCGGCCGGCCCATTTTCCAGCCGCTCTTCCAGCAGGAACTTGTAGGCGCGTCCCACCAGGGGGCCGGGTTTGATGCCGAGCAGCGCCATAATCCGGGCTCCGTCCAAGTCCGGCCGGACGGCGTCCATCTGCTCCTGCTCCTTCAACGTGGCGATCCGCTGCTCCAGATCGTCATAGGCGAAGGCGAGCCGCTCCGCCTTGCGCTTGTTCCGCGTGGTCACGTCGGACCTGGTGAGCCGGTGCAGGCGCTCCAGCAGCGGTCCGGCGTCGTTGACGTAGCGGCGGACGGCTGAATCCGTCCACCCGGCTTCCCCGTAACCGTAGAAACGCATGTGCAGTTCGACCAGCCGGGACACGGCCTTGATGGTGTCGTTGTCGAAGCGAAGCTTCTTCATCCGCTTGGCGGTGAGCTTGGAACCCACCACATCGTGGTGGCGGAAGCTGACCGCGCCGGAAGGTTCGAAGCGCCGTGTAGCGGGCTTGCCGACGTCGTGCATCAGGGCGGCGAACCGCAGGACGAAGTCCGGGCCCGGCACCGCTCCGTCGTCGTCCGTCTCCAGGCTGCAGGCCTGCTCAAGCACGGTCAGCGAGTGCTGGTAGACATCCTTGTGCCGGTGGTGCTCATCGATCTCCAGCCGCAGCGCCGCGACTTCCGGGAGCACATAGTCGGCCAGACCTGTGTCCACCAGCAGGTCCACCCCAGTGCGCGGGTCCTTGCCGTTGATCAGTTTGGTCAGTTCATCCCGGACGCGTTCGGCGGAGATGATCTCGATCCGGCCGGCCATGTCCTTCATCGCGGCGGACACCTCGGGTGCCACGGTGACGTCCAGTTGGGAGGCGAACCGCGCGGCGCGCATCATGCGGAGGGGATCATCGGAGAACGAGGACGACGGCGCGCCCGGGGTTCGCAGCAGGCCGGCGTGCAGGTCCTTGACCCCGCCATAGGGATCCACCAGTTCCAGCGACGGCAGCCGCAGCGCCATGGCGTTCATGGTGAAGTCGCGGCGGAACAGGTCGTCCTCCAGCGAGGTTCCAAACGCCACCACGGGCTTGCGGGAATCAGGGTCGTAGGCTTCCGCACGGTAGGTGGTCACCTCGATCATGTGCTCGCCCTTGCGCAGGCCGATGGTGCCGAAATCCCGCCCGATTTCCCAGAACTTGTCCGCCCACTTTTTAACGACGGCGATAGTGGCGTCCGGATCGGCATCAGTCGTGAAGTCCAGGTCCGGGGAAATCCGGCCCAGGAACAGATCCCGCACCGGCCCGCCGACCAGCGAGAGCTCGTGGCCCGCCGCCGCAAAGAGTTCCCCTAGTTCGATCACAACGCCCGGCAACGGCAGGGACGGGGCGCTGGAACCGGATGCTGAGGCGAACTGCGAGCCGAAAAGGTGAACCATAGTGACTTAAGCGTGCCAGATGCCGGGCGCGATGTTTAACAAAGTCCTGACGGCTCGGCCCCGGCATCATCAGGCCCTAACAAAAATCGTTAGAGTGGACTGCATGGCACACCCGGTTCCGAGCGCCCCGAAGCGCACTCCGCTGACAGCGTCAGTGGGCAGTGCTGCGCCCGGACACCATTCCTTGCCCACAGTGGAGGAAATCTCGGCAGGGGGCGTCGTCGTTGACACATCCACCCCGGACCTGAATGTGGCGATCATCGCCCGCTTCAACCGCGGCGGCCGGCTCGAATGGTGCCTGCCCAAGGGACACCCCGAAGGCCGCGAAACCAATGAAGAGGCAGCCGTCCGGGAAGTTGAAGAAGAGACGGGCATCAAGGGCCGTGTCCTCGCCACCCTCGGCAGCATCGACTACTGGTTCACCGTCAGCGGCCACCGGGTGCACAAGACCGTGCACCACTTCCTGCTCGAGGCCACCGGCGGTCTGCTCACTATCGAAAACGACCCGGACCACGAAGCCGTCGACGTGGCCTGGGTGCCGCTGGCTGAGCTGGGCCGGAAGCTGTCCTTCCCCAATGAGCGCCGCATCGTGGATCTGGCCCGGGAAGTGCTTCCCGGCCACCTCTAGCCACCCTGCCCGGCGCGGCGATCCGGCTGCGCACAGGTGAGATCATAGAGGACGATGTCCGAGACCCAGACCCCCTCCCCCAGCGCGTCCGCGCAGCACAGCACCGCCAAGTCCAGTGCCATCATGGCGGCCGGGACCATGGTGTCCCGCGTTCTGGGGTTCGTCCGCACCGCTTTGCTGGCGGTCGCGATCGGTGCCAACACGACAATGGGCGACATCTTCGAGAAGGCCAACACCATCCCGAACATCATCTACCTGTTGCTGGCGGGCGGGGTGTTCAACGTGGTGCTGGTGCCGCAGATCATCAAGGCCAGCCAGAAGAGCGACGGCGGGGCAGACTTCGTCAGCCGGCTCCTGAGCCTGACCCTGCTGGTGCTGGCCGGGATCGCACTGCTGGCAACGCTTCTTGCCGGCCCGATCATCTCCGTCCTGACCCGGGGCTGGACCCCGGTGATGCTGCAACTGGGCACCTTCTTCGCAATCTGGTGCCTGCCGCAAATTTTCTTCTACGGGCTGTATGCCGTGGTGGGCCAGGTACTCAACGCCCATGGCCGGTTCGGCTGGTACATGTGGGCTCCTGCCCTGAACAACGTGGTGGCCATCGGCACGCTGGGGCTGTACATCGCCCTGTACGGCCGTTATCTGCCTGGCAAGGACAACCCGGAGCTCTGGACCGGTGCCCAGACGGCGGTGCTGGCCGGCGGCACAACCCTGGGCATCGTGCTGCAGGCACTCATCCTGCTCTGGCCTTTGGGCCGGCTCGGTCTGGGCCTGAAGCTCAAACTGGGCTGGCGCGGCATGGGCTTTGCGGCAACCGGAAAAGTGGCGCTGTGGAGCCTGGCCACCATGGTCATCGCCAACACCGCCTATCTGTTCTACGGGTCAATCGCCTCCGGTGCCACGGCTGCCCGCGCCGAGCTTGCCGGAACCGGCGCATCAATCCCCGGCGAATACGCGCTGAATACCGCCCAGCTGATTGCCATGCTGCCGCATTCGGTCTTCGTCCTCTCGGTGGCTACGGTGCTGTTCAACCAATTGTCCCGTCAGCAGTCGACCGGTGCGGTGGAGGACGTCCGGCGGACTGTGAACTCCGGCCTGCGCACCATCGGCGTGGCCACCGTCTTTGGTTCAGCCGCCGTGGTGGTGCTGGCCGGCCCGCTGGCCCGGTTGTTCGCCGGCTCGGGTCCCACCGCAGCGGCCTCTGCTGCCTCAATGGGCCAGGTCCTTGCCATCCTTGCGGCGGGCATGCCCTTCATGAGCATTTACTTCTTCCTGGGCCGTGTCTTCTATGCGGAGGAAGACGCCAAGACCCCGCTGATCATGCAGGCCATGTGCTCCGGTGCGTCGGTGGTCTTGGCCGTGCTGATCGCCTGGCTGGTCGACCCCACCATGGTCGTCTACGCGCTCGCGCTGCTGTTCGCAGTGTTCCACGTAGTCTCGGCAGTTTTGGCGCATCATTTCGCCCGGCGCCGGCTGGGAGACTACGGTGCCGGCCGCGTCGTGGATACGTACATCCGCCTGGGATATGCCGGACTGGGCTCCGGCCTGGCAGGCGCCGGGGCACTGTGGCTGTTCGGCGGCTACGCTGCCGGCGGATTCGCTTGGCAGTCCATCGTGACCTCCATGGTGACCATCGCCGTCGTTGGACTGGTCATGGCCGCGGTTTACCTGCTGCTGCTGCGCGCCATGCGCGTGGAGGAACTGCAGGAGTTCTTGGCGCCGATCATGAAACGGCTGCCCGGACGCGCCTGACAGAAGCGGGATTCGCCCCCCGCACCGGATAGCATAGGAACCAAATTACCTAGTCACGGGCGCCTGCCCGGGACAATCCGCCGGGAGGAACTAGTGCCGCAGCCAGTTGATGTGGGCATGCTGCTTGGTGGCCGTTACAAGGTCACGGCCCAAGTGCTTGCGTCCGCCGAAAACGATCTGGTCCTCGACGGCGTCGACCAGGTCCTGAACCGGCCCGTCAGCATTCTGGTGGCAGCGCCGGAGAATGCCAGCCAGGTCGCCATGAGCGCGCGCGAGATCGCCACCGGCGAACGGATAGGCAGCGTCCAGGTCCTGGACCTAGGCAATGCCGACGGATTCACCTACCTGGTGACGAACGAAGCCCAGGCCGCGGACCTGCTGGACTTGATCATTCAGCAGGACGGCCCGTATGTGGAGCCCTTTTTCACCGACACGCTCGGTTCCGAGATTTTCGGCCAAGCGCGGTCCACCGAACCGGAGCCGTATGAGGATGAGTACGAGTACGAGGAGTACGACGACGAGCCCCGCCAGAGCCTGCGCGACC
>NZ_JBNHHB010000060.1:0-30509 GCF_059091905.1 Arthrobacter sp. Dra40 | reverse complement strand
GGCGGGCCTTTAGCTCAGTTGGTAGAGCATCGGACTTTTAATCCGCGGGTCGCGGGTTCGATCCCCGCAGGGCCCACCGCGAAAGCGGCTTCGACTGGTTGTTGGCCGGTCGGGGCCGCTTTTTCATGCGCCGGCCCCGCTCTGAAGAGTCCCCAGCCCCCCTTTGTGCGGCGTCCCTGCTGCGTATGCCCCTCAGGCTGCCTGAGCTGTCCACCTTCAGGCATAACTGTCCACGTTTTGGCTATCCACACGCCCCTGACCAACCCTTTTATCGGGAGGTCATTTAAAACGTGGACAGCCGGGCGGCCCTGTTTCTCCCCGAGCGGCTGAAACCGACAAAGCGGTTGGAACCGGACAATCGGCCGGACTGGCCGAATCGGCGGGGCTTGCTCCGGGTGCCCCGGATAACCAGCAGACCCTGCCCGCGGGAGGGGGACGGCAGTGTGAACCGCTTGTCACACAACGAATGTCACGAAATGGTAACGATGAATCCTCGCCGGGCTCCGACGTCGTCAGTCCGGCAGATTACAACCGGCGCAAGGGATCCGGCGGAAGGGGGCCGGCGTTTCCGGGCGGCGAAAGTGGCGCGACCCTTGTCAAATCCGCAAACTCCCGGTTGAGAACGTTCTGATTCTCGTTACGTTGGAGGTGATGGTTGAAGAACTAGCAGAAACCCAGACCAGTCCAAGGATCGCAGCAGAATTCCGCAAACCAACCCTGACCGACGGGCAGTCCCTGTGGCGCATGGCCAGGGATTCCGAAGTCCTGGACCTGAATTCGTCCTACGCCTACCTGCTGTGGGCCCGTGACTTCGCCGAGACGTCGATCATCGCCACAGTGGATGGCGAGCCCGCCGGGTTCATCACCGGCTACATGCGCCCCGGCGAGCCCTGCACCTTAATGGTGTGGCAGGTGGCCGTGGACCGGAAATTCCGAGGCCAAAGGCTGGCGGCCAGCATGCTGGACCAGTTGGCCCGGCAAGTGCGGGCCGACCGGGTAGAAACCACCATCACCGCTGACAATGAAGCGTCCATCCGGCTGTTCGCCAGCTTCGCGTCGCGGCGCGAGGCGCCGATGGCACGGGAGCCGCTCTTTACCCCGGAGCTCTACCCCGACGGGCATGACACCGAGTACCTGTACCACATCGGCCCGCTCAACTAAGACCTGCCGCCGGCCCCGCGGACCGCCACCACCGCCGTCGGCCAAACACAAACCACACCAACGCACATCCGCAGACGCGGCTGCTGCGGCGCTGTCCCGTACCCGGGGCCGGCCGCACAAAGGAAGGAAGCGCTTTCCATGACTGACATCTTCGAAACTCTGGAGTCCGAGGTCCGCGGCTACTGCCGCACCTGGCCCGCCGTGTTCACCCGCGGGGAGGGCAGCACCCTGACAGCCGAGGACGGAACCACTTACCTCGACTTCTTCTCCGGCGCCGGTGCCCTCAATTACGGCCACAACAACCCAAGGCTGCTGCAACCGCTGCTGGAGTACCTGGCCAGCGGCGCCGTCGTGCACTCACTGGACATGAAGACCCCCGCCAAGCGCACCTTTCTGGAAACCTTCCAGGAGGTCATCCTGGAACCACGCCAGTTGGACTACAAGGTCATGTTCCCCGGCCCGACCGGCACCAACACCGTTGAGGCCGCCCTGAAGCTGGCGCGTAAGGTGACGGGCCGCCAGCACATCCTTTCCTTCACCAATGCGTTCCACGGCATGACGCTGGGCTCGCTGTCGGTGACCGGCAACTCGATGAAGCGGCGCGGCGCGGGCATCCCGCTGACCAACAGCTCCAAAATCCCCTACGACGACTACTTCGACGGCGAAACCCCGGACTTCCTATGGCTGGAGCGCGTGCTCGAAGACAGTGGTTCCGGCGTGGACAAGCCGGCCGCCATCATCGTGGAGACGGTCCAAGGCGAAGGCGGGCTCAATGCTGCCCGTGCCAGCTGGCTGCGGGGACTGGCCGACCTGTGCAGGAAGCACGGGATCCTGCTGATCGTCGACGACGTCCAGGCCGGCTGCGGCCGCACCGGCACGTTCTTCAGCTTCGAGGAGGCCGGCATCACGCCCGACATCGTCTGCCTGTCCAAGTCCATCTCCGGCTACGGCCTGCCGATGGCGCTGACGCTGTTCCGCCCCGAGCTGGACGTGTGGGGCGCCGGCGAGCACAACGGCACGTTCCGTGGCCACAACCCGGCTTTCGTCACGGCCACCGCTGCGCTGGATACCTACTGGCGGAACGGTGAGTTCCAGAAGCAGATCCAGGCCCGGGGCGTGCAGCTGCACGAGGGCCTGGAGCGGATCGCCGGGCTGGTGGAGGGCGCCAGCGTGCGGGGCCGCGGCCTGCTGGCAGGGGTCAGGTTCCCGGAGAACGAGACTGCCGGGAAAATCGCCGCGGTGGCCTACGAAAACGGCCTGCTGGTGGAAACATCCGGCCCCGAGGGCGAAGTGATGAAGCTGATGCCGGCCCTGACCATCAGTGCAGCCGACCTTGACCGCGGCCTGGACATCCTGATTGACGCAACCCGCGCGGTCACCACCGTGCCGGAACTGGTCGGAGCTTTCTAGGACGTGGCCGCGTGCCACCCCTACGGGCAGCACCCGTAACCGCCGAAGTTTCTAGCCCGAGCCAGCGCTGCACAACCCTCTGCAGCGGCTTGCAAACCAACCACCCGAAGGAGCACCGATGATTGTTACCAACCTGGACGACCTGAACGACACCGACCGCGACGTTAAGTCTGAGACCTGGCGGAGCCGCCGCATGGTGCTGGCAGGGGAGGGCGTGGGCTTTTCGTTCCACGACACCGTGATCTACGCGGGCACCACCTCGACCTTCCACTACGCCAACCATGTTGAGGCCGTCTACTGCGTCCAGGGTGAGGGCACGCTGACCAACGAGGTCACCGGGGAAGTCCATGACCTGCGCGACGGCACCATGTACTTGCTGGACGGGCACGAGAAGCACACCGTCCGCGCCAGCACCGAACTGCGGATGGCGTGCGTGTTCAACCCGCCCGTTACCGGCCGCGAAGTGCACGACGAGAACGGCGTGTACCCGCTCATCGAGGCCGAGCCGGCCAGCTGACGCGGTAGGAGGCCCCGGCAGGCAACCACAGGAAAAAGCGGGGCCGAATGGCCCCTCCCGAAGGGACGGCACATAACGACGGCGGTGGCCCGCCTTCTGCAGCGACCCTGCGGGAGGCGGGCCACCCGTCACGTCTTATCGATGCCGGGGTCGAGCGTGCTCTCGCGCAGGATGAGCCGAGCGGCAAGCTTCGCCGGAACGGCGCCGGACTCCCCCAGCATTTTCCGGGACAAATGGCTGACCGCGGCTGCGGCGATGAGCTCCGGTTCCAGATCAATCGCACTGATGGCGGGGCTGCTGTTGCGTGACTGTTCTGAATCGGAACCGGTTATCAGCTGGACCTGCCCGGGCACGGCAATGCCTCGGGCTGCAAGCTCTTCCAAGGCGCCGCGCGCATGGCGTCCGGTCAGGCAGTAGACAGCGTCCGGCACATCGTGGCCTGCGGCCAGCAGTTCTTGCATGGCGGCCCTGCCACCCTCGACTCCGTCGGACTCGGGCCGGCTGGCTATGCGTGGCTTCATTCCATGACGAGCTGCCCAGCTCCGGTAAGCCGCCGCGGAGTCAAGGTTCCAGGCATTACGGTCCCGGCCCGTGATGAGGCAAATGGACCGTGCGCCGGATCGGTGGAAACGGGACAGCACTGCCTCGGTCTCTTCCGAGTCGTGGGAACCGACCCAATCGAGAAAGTCGGGCCGTGCAGGATCGCGTCCAATGGTGACGAAGGGAGCGGCGAGACCCATCAAGAGGTCGATGACGGGGTCCTCCTCAAGCGGATCATCAATGATGTAACCGTCCAGCGACAGGGCGAGCGGGGAGCGCGGCAGCCGCGTCAAGTCGCGGACGAGCATGACGCTCAGGCCGCGCTCCAGGCACTCTACGGCGACCGCACCCGAGAGCCTGGTGAAGTAGTCCACGCCGTGCGGACGATACGTCCCAAGGGAATCCAGGGGCCGGAGCATGAGTCCAATGACCCCGATGGGGCTGTTGCGCAGGCCGCGCGCCATCGGGTCGGGCTGGTACCCCAGCCTGTCTGCGGTCTGCCGCACGCGCTCACGGGTTTCGGTTGACAGGGTGCCCTTGTTGTTCAGGGCGTGCGAGACGGCGGTGATCGATACCCCGGCTTCCCGGGCCACATCGTGGATGGTGACTCGCCGTCTCATCGTCCGCCCTCCGTGACTCACGTCATAACAGTTGCATAACAGAACAACTAAAACGTTATATAAAAGGTTTTGCCCCCGTAGCTTACTGGAATACGCAGGACCAAGCGTCCCATCGGAACCACACACTGTGAAGCAAAGGGGATTGCAGGATGAAGAAAGTCACGCTCGCCACGTCCGTGGCACTGGCGATGCTGCTGACCGCGTGCAGCAACGGCGGAGGAGACGCCGCCGCGCCGGACACGGAGGCAGGAAGTAACGGCCTCGGGGAACTGCTCACCACCACCGAACCGGCGGCGGGCGAACTGGATACCGTGACCTGGAACCTGCCCTTCGGCGAACCGGCGTCACTGGATCCGATCAAGGCTTTCAACTACCCCGAGAACACAGTCGTGGCCAATCTTTGCGAAGGCCTGATGATGATGGAACCGGACTACACGATTGCACCCAACCTTGCCGAATCGTTTGAAAATGTCGACGGCAAGACCTACATCTACCAGCTCCGGGATGACGTGACCTTCTGGGACGGCACGCCGATGACCGCCCAGGACGTGGTCTTCAGTTTGAATCGGCACCTGGACCCTGACGAGGGCAGCTACTGGGCCAGTGACGCGGTCAGCGGCAACGTTAAGTCGATCAAGGCCACAGGCGAGCATGAAGTGACCGTGAGCCTCAGCTCTCCGGACGTTACGTTCAACTCTTACATGGCCACTCCCCTGGGCGTGGTGGTGCAGGAGGCGCAGCGCAAAAAGGCGGGCGAAGCGTACGGCACGCCGCAGGAAGGCGTCATGTGTACAGGTCCCTTTTCGGTCGACCAGTGGGACAGTGGCCAGAGCATCTCCCTTGCCAAGAACGATGGCTACTGGAACAGCAACCGCATGCCCAAGGTGCAGGACCTCGACATCCAGTTCATCGTGGACCCTGCGGCCATCACCAATGCGCTCGCATCGGGAGCAGTGGACGGGTCCTACGACGTTCCACTCAGCGCGGTACCACAACTGCAGTCAGCGACTAACGGCAAGCTGATTCTTGGCAAGTCCCTGCAGATGTCGGCCATCATCGCCACCGGCGACGGACCGCTGGGCGATCCTGCTGTGCGCAAGGCACTGTGGACCGCCGCGAACAAATCTGCGCTGGCGGAGACAGTGTATGAGGGAACAGCGATGCCCGCCCGGTCCCTGATTCCCGACGGCGGCTGGTCCTACGGTGACGACGTCTTCAGCGCAGCGCGCGAGAAGCTTCCTTCAGCTGAAGCGGACGTTCAAGAGGCCAAAAAGATTTTGGCGGAAGCAGAAGCTGACCTGAGCCAGCCAATCACCATTGTCTACCCGAGTGAACGGTCCTTTTACGCGGACATCATCTCCGAACTGGCGCGCGCCGGCCAGGAAATTGGACTAACGGTCAAGCCCGAGGGAGTGCCGAGCGCACAATTCGGGGCCTTCTTCTCCGATCCCGAGGCCCGCGCCGGACATGGTGCCTTTGTCACCACCAACTACATGGATGTTCCGGATCCTCTGGTGTTCCTGCGCACCATCGTGAAGGAAGGCGGATCGCAGAACTTCTCCGACTACAGCAACCCCGAGATCGAGAAACTCGTCGCTGACGCGGAGGTGCTGACCGACGATACGGAGCGTGCCGGGAAGGTAGCCGAAATTGAGGCGCTGGCCATGGCCGACCTGCCATGGCTGCCCATCGCCGACCCTGCCGTGCGGCTGTTCATGAACGAGCGGGTGACCGGCGTACCAGCGTCCTTCGTCTATCTCTACTACCCATGGGGTGCGGACCTGGGCGCCGCCAAGTAACAGAAAGCCGTCATGATCTATATCGTCAAGAGACTCTTGGCACTGGGAATGATTTTGTTGGCCTCCAGCTTCGCCGTCTTTGGCGGGCTGTACCTTGCACCAGGAAGCCCGGAGCAGTTTCTGGTGCAAGGTCGGACCGTGACGCCGGAAGTGCTGGCGTCCATCAGAGCTCAATACTCCTTGGACGATCCGTTTCTGGTCCGCTACTTCAACTGGCTCGGGCGCGTCATTCAGGGAGACTTTGGCCAGTCGCTGGCCAACCGTCAGGAAGTCGCCGATCTCATTGCAGGCCGGTTACCCACAACACTGTCACTGACCCTCTACGCTGCACTCATCATCGTGATCGGCGGGATCGGCCTCGGCTGCCTTGCCGGGCTCCGGCCGGGCTGGCTGGAGAACGTGGTGCTTTTCGGGTCGAATCTCGGATTTGCCATACCGACATTCTTCGCCGCACTGCTGTTAATGAGCGTCTTCGGAGTCATGCTCGGCTGGTTTCCGGTCTTCGGCTCGGGTGAGGGCTTGGCTGGGAGGCTTTATCATCTGACCCTGCCGGCGTTGGCGTTGGCGCTGCCCTCGTTGGCGGTGGTAGCGCGCATTACCCGTACCGCGGTTAAGGAAGAGCGCGAGTCCGAGCACGCCCAGACAGCGCGATCCCGCGGAGTACTGGAAAGGATCGTCATACGCCGCCACGTCCTGCGTAATTCACTGCTTCCCGTCACCACGGTTTCCGGCGTCCACGTCGCGGCTTTGCTGGCCGGAGCCTTCGTGGTCGAGTACGCGTTTACACTCGACGGCATCGGCGCGCTGCTGGTGGCCGCGGTTCAACAGAAGGACTTCGCGGTAGTGCAGGCAGTGTCGCTGATCATGGTCGTTGCCTTTGGCCTCATCAACCTGGCCGTCGACCTGCTCTATGTCGTGATCGATCCAAGAGTGCGTTTGGGGGCGGCGTCATGAGCACGCTTGAAGAAACCGGACGCCCTGGGGCCCTGCAAAGGAGCTTGTCCCGGAAGACCCGATCGAAGCCCGATGTCCTGACGGCCATCTGCCTGGGCTGGGTAATGCTGATCGGACTCTTCGCCTTGTTCGGACCAGCCATCACACCTTATGACCCAACGGCCGGCAACATCGTCGATCGCTATCTTCCCCCCGGAGCCGAGCATTGGCTCGGAACTGACCAGGCTGGACGGGATCTGTTCTCCCGGCTGGCCACGGGCGCTCGCTCCAGCATCCTTGCCGCCCTGGCTGTCGCCGTGCTCACAGCTGTGATGGGCGGAACCCTTGCCCTGGTCGCGGTCTGGTTCGGCGGTTGGGTGGACAACCTGATCAGCAGGGTTTTGGATTTCCTGTTCGCGTTTCCGAACCTGCTGTTGGCCGTGCTGGCGGTGGCGGTGTTCGGCACAAGAATCGAGACCGCCGTGATAGCCCTGGCCATCGGCTTCACCCCGTATACCGCCCGGGTAATCCGCAGCGTCGCCCTGCGCGAGCGGAATCTGCCGTATGTGAAATCGGCCGAGTTGCAGGGGATTTCGGGATTGTCCATCACCGTGCGGCATCTGCTGCCGAACGTGAAACAGCAGATCATGACGGGAATGAGCATCAACTTCGGCTACGGCATGATCGACCTCGCCGCGCTGTCATACCTCGGATTTGGTGTGCAACCGCCCGACGCGGACTGGGGGCTCATGGTTTCCTCGGGGCAATCCTCGCTGCTGGCCGGCTACCCGCAAGAGAGTCTCTATGCGGGCGTGCTCATTGTGCTGACTGTTGCCGCGCTGGGGTTCTTGGGCGAGAAGCTCGGCGGGCGCCGGGCAGCAGGGAGGACTTGATGCTTGAGCTGTCGAGGGTGAGCGTGAAAATCGGGCCGGAGCACCGCCAGGCCACGCTGCTGTCGGATATCGACATCATCGTGGAGAAGGGCGAGTCCGTCGGCCTGGTGGGGGAGTCCGGATCCGGAAAATCCATGACCATGCGGACCATCCTCCAGACCCTGCCGCCAAAGGCGCAAGTCACCGGCAGGGTCCTCTACAAAGGCGAGGACACACTGGCGTACTCGGGCGCGCGGCTCCGCGCCTTCCGCGCCGGTGCTGTCTCGATGATCTCCCAGAATCCGCAGGCTGCCCTGAATCCGGTGCTACCGGTCAGCAAATTCCTCGTTGAAGGCATCCAAGCCGCCAGGCCTGCAGTGACCGCCCACGAGGCTCTGCGGCTTTCCGGGGAAGTGCTCGAGCAGGTGGGCATCCACAACGTCGCCCGATGCCTGCGCTCCTACCCGCACCAGCTCTCTGGCGGCATGCTCCAGCGAGTGGTCATTGCCGGCTCGGTGGCCAGGGGCACCGAACTGCTGCTGGCAGACGAACCGACCACGGCGCTGGACGTCACGACGCAGTCCGACGTCATGGCCATCCTGGATGAGGCGCGGACCCAGGCCGGCATGGCCATGATCTTCGTGACCCACGACTTGGACCTGGCCGCAGCTGCATGCGATCGAATCGCCGTTATGTCGGGAGGCCTGATCGTCGAATCCGGCCCTGCGGACCGGGTGCTGAACCGGCCCGAACACGAATACACCAAGATGCTGGTCACGGCCAAGCCCAGCCTGGATCACCGAATCGAGTCCGGGCCAGGCTTCGGCCCCCAGCCCAATGCCGGACACCGCTCCGATACAGGCGTTCCCGGTCCACAAAGCAGCGACACGTCCCGAGAGGTGAAACGATGACCGGCGTGCAGACGCAGTCCACAGCCCCCGTCGTCGTCATTACCGGCCTGAACAAGAAGTTCACTGTGGGATCCGGCCGCAACCGCACCGAGATCCACGCCGTCAAGGACGCATCACTGGCCATTGACCGTGGACAATGCCTGGCCGTGGTGGGGGAATCGGGATCCGGGAAAAGCACTTTAGCCAGGATGCTCGTGGGACTGGAGACCCCGGACAGCGGGTCCGTCCTGCTGAACGGCAAACCGGTCAACCCGCGGACCAGCCGCCGAACCCGGCGGGAACGGTCAAAGGACGTCCAGATGGTCTTCCAAGACCCGCAGGGGTCGTTGAACCGCCGGCTACCGGTCTCCGAAGCCGTCGCCGAAGTGTTGAAGGCCCATTCGTCCTTGGACGCGGCAGCACGACGCAGGCGCTGCCGCGAGTTGTTCTTGGAAGTCGGATTGACCGAGACCCACATGGGCGCGCTGCCCGACGAGCTCTCCGGCGGGCAGAAACAGCGCGTGGCGATTGCCCGGGCGCTGGCGGCTTCGCCGGGGGTCATAGTGCTCGATGAAGCCGTGTCCGCGCTGGATGTCACCGTTCAGGCGCAAATCCTGCGGATGCTCGAACAGTTGCGGATGGAAAAACAGCTGACCTATCTCTTCATCACGCATGATCTGGCCGTTGCCCGCCAAATAGCGCATTCCATCGTGGTAATGCGCCGCGGTGTCATCGTCGAAGCCGGCACCGCTGACCAGATCCTCGACCGCCCGGAACACCCGTATACCCGGCGGTTGATCGACAGCGCGCCGCGGCCCGGCTGGAAGCCGCGACGCCGCGACAGCGGAACATTGGATGAGGAGCACGACATTGACTGACCCCGCAGGCATGATCCCGCAGCTGCTGACACTCCAGGGTCAGGACTCCCACCAGGTGGGTCTGCAGCGCGGCACCGAGGGACGCAGCGGTATCGCCGAGTGCTGGAACGTCTACCGGCAGTTGTTCCAGGCCCATGGCATCAGTGAAGCCGTCATGGAACGGGAGGCCACGAACAGTCTGGCCGCCATTGATGCTTGGGCGCCGCACCTGGCGGCGGAGATCCGCGGTACCGCAGAGGGGGCAGGCCTGCCCGTCTGGAACATCAGCGCCCTCAATGCCCGGACCGAAATCCTTTCGCTCTCAGAAGGGGCCCGGCCGGGGGAGTGCTCTACTGTTGTCAGCGCCGGTGCCAGGCCCTTCTCCATGCAGACTTGGGACTGGCACGAAGAACTTTCCGCATCCTGGCACCTGCAGTCAGTTGAAACCAGCCAGGGCCGGTTCGTGGGCCTGACGGAGTACGGAATCCTCGCCAAGATCGGGCTGAACGACGCCGGCGTTGGTGTGCACCTGAACGTGTTGGGTCACAGGCGGGACACTCCGGGAGCCGTGCCCGTCCATATCGCAGCAACCCAGGTACTGCACCGGGCAGCTTCGCTGGACGAGGCCGTGGACATACTCCTTGACGCACCGGTCCAGACCTCCAGCGCCATTTCCGTGGTCACCAAGGCCGGCACAAGGATGGTGGAGCTAAGTCCCGACGGGGCCGAAGTTATCAAACCGACTGGCAGCCATCTGCTGCACACCAACCATTTCCTGACGCCAAGGCTGGCCAAAGGGGAAAAAGCGGAGCTCTACCAGCCGGACTCCCAGCAGCGGATCGACTTGCTGGAGAGGCGGGTGAGCGCCGCGTTCCAGCCCGCTGCGCCGCAGGATCTTGTGCCCTACCTTTGCTCCGTTCCCGGTGACGGGGCCGAACTATGCTGCGTGCCTGCCCGGAATGCAGGCCTGGGATCTCGCTGGGCGACTCTGGCAACGGTGGGCATCGACCCCGTGACCAACACATTGCTGGCGTCCCCGGGCGCACCCACCGACGTGACTGCGAACAGTTGGTTCCGCTTGAGCCCCGACGGCGGCGGCAGCAATAGCCAAGACAACCTAAAGGGAGCATGATGCGGATCCTCTGTATTGGAGCAGGCGGAGTGGGTGGCGCCGCCGCGGGCATTGCCGCCCGGCGGGAATTCTTTGAGGCCTTCGTTCTGGCGGACTACGACCCGGCACGTGCCCACACCGTAGTCGAGGCGCTGCCGCCGAGCGAGCGCGGACGGTTCAGCGCTATTTCCCTGGATGCGTCAAGCAGGGACGCCGTTGCCGCTGCCATCAGGGAACACCGTATTACCCACGTGCTCAACGCCGTTGACCCCCGTTTCGTCATGCCGATTTTCGAAGGTGCGGCGGAAGCCGGAGCCACCTATCTGGACATGGCCATGTCACTGTCCACCCCGCACCCGGAACGACCTTATGAGCTCACCGGCATCAAGCTGGGCGACGAGCAGTTCGACCGGGGCGCGGAGTGGGAGGACGCCGGGCGGTTGGCACTGGTCGGGATCGGCGTGGAACCCGGACTCTCTGACGTTTTGGCCCGGTACGCCCGGGACCACCTGTTCTCCGTCATCGACGAAATCGGTGTCCGCGACGGTGCCAACCTGAAGGTCGAGGGATACGATTTCGCCCCGTCCTTCTCCATTTGGACCACCATCGAGGAATGCCTCAATCCGCCGGTGATTTATTCTGCCGAGAACGGTTGGAGCACCACAGAGCCCTTCAGCGACCCTGAAGTTTTCAATTTTCCCGAAGGCATCGGCCCCGTAGAGTGCGTCAACGTCGAACACGAGGAAGTCCTGCTGATGCCCCGGTGGCTGGATGCCGGGACGGTCAATTTCAAGTACGGGCTGGGCGATGAATTCATCGAGGTGCTCAAGGTCCTGCACAAGCTGGGCCTCGATTCCACCACGCCGGTCACCGTCAAGGGAACGTCGGTCAGTCCCCGCGACGTTGTTGCCGCCTGTTTGCCGGATCCGGCCACGCTGGGACCCCGGATCACCGGTAAAACGTGCGCAGGTGTCTTGGTGACAGGCAAGGACAAGGAAGGCGCCCCGCGGCGGACCTACCTCTACCACGTGGCCGACAACGCCGTGTCCATGGCCGAATACGGCAGCCAGTGCGTGGTGTGGCAGACAGCCCTTAACCCGATCATTGCCCTTGAACTCCTGGCCTCGGGCGTCTGGAGCGGAGCCGGCGTCCTGGGCCCGGAGGCCTTCGACGCCAAACCGTTCCTGGACCTCATGTCGGCACCCGCACCCGAGGGGTACGGTTCCCCGTGGGGGATGCGGGAGGAATCCCTGTAGAAGCCCTGGAAGTCGACTGCAGGTATCCGGCAGAGACCGGATGCCCTCGCCGATTCCGGACAAGTTCCGGCCGCCTCGCTGTGGGATGCGGGCTGCCCTGCCACCCATCGACGAGCGGTGGCAGAATACAGTAACGGCAGCGGTCAAGGGGAGGGGCATGCGGGATGACAACAAGTTCACGGACACAGTCGAAGCAGGCCGTACTCAAGGAACCATCCAGCAGATGGGCGGCCGTACTGGTGTGGGCGGCCGCGGCAGTGGCGCTGGCTCTGTTTCTGTTTCTGGGGGACCCGGAGGCTCTCTGGGCGTGGATGCCATGGCCCATGGTCGCTGCGGCCCTTGCCTATATCTTGCTGTGGGTGCCCAGGCTGGTTTTCGACGCCGACTCCGTCCTGATCATCAACAGCTTTCGCTCGCACTCCATCCCTTTTGGCACGGTTGACGAGGTCAGCACCGGCAGCACCCTCAAGGTCAAGGCCGCTGGCAAGACCTACACCAGCTGGGGTGCGCCCTTTCCCGAGAGCGCGCGGGCGGCAGGCTATCAGCGTAGTGGGGCCATCGGGCCGGCGACGGTGACCCCGTGGCATAGGGATACCACTGCCGGGCGGCAGCAGGGACCTGAACAGCATCCTCTGGTCCGCGAATGGGCCAAGTCCAGGGCAGCCGGCCGCCGCACCGAACTAATTAAGGAGCCCGCGGCGGTCACCAGTTGGAACAAGGCGCCGGTCGGGCTGGCGTTGCTGTGCGGTCTCCTGATCCTTGGACCTCGGATCGTGCCTGCTTTGCTCATCTTGTAGGAAACATGCTCTCCCGCGGCGGCGGCCGGTGAACTCGATGGTCCGGCACGCGTCGCTTTCCAAAATGGGGTGCGGATCGGCCGTCGCGGGTGCCGGCTGCCGTGGCACAATGCACTTACGGCGAACGATCGAGGGGGACCGTGTGGCCATCAGGGACAAGCTGGCCGGTGCACAGCGCAGGCTGAAGAAGCTCGGGGCGCGGGCTGGACAGGTGCGGCTCCACGAAAGCGATTCCGGGCCCACGGCCAGCGCACACACCGCGCGCGTGGCGGTGGTGGTCCCTGTGTTCAATGCGCTGCCCTACCTGCAGGAACTGTTGGAATCACTAGCCGCACAGGACATGGATCAAACGCTTTTCGAGGTCATCGCCGTGGACGATGGTTCCACCGACGGCGGCGGCAAGCTGCTGGACGAATTCGCCGCGCGGCAGCCCAACTGGCGGGTGATTCACCAGCAGAACAGCGGCTGGCCCGGAAAGCCCCGCAATGTGGGAATCGCTGCCAGCAGATCCGACTACGTTTTCTTCTGCGACGCAGACGACAGGCTGGGGCCGGAGGCGCTGCGCCGGATGGTGGATTTTGCCGACCGCCACCACGTAGACGTACTGGCGCCGCGCCTGGTCGGAATCGGTGGCCGGCGCGTGCAGTCTTCGCTCTTCACGGAGACGGTGCCGGACGTGCCGGTGCGCAAAATCCTCGGCACGCTCTCACCGCAGAAGCTGATCCGGCGCGAGCTGCTGGATGAGCACGGAATCCGCTTTCCGGAAGGCAAAATCCGGCTGGAAGACGGCATGATGCTCACCCGCTGCTACCTCGCCTCGCGGCGGAATGCGATCCTGGCCGACTATGACTACTACTTCATCCGCACGCGCGACGACGGCACCAACATCAGCTCGGAGCGGACCATTCCCGAAAGCTATACCGGCTCGGTGGCAGAAATCGCAAGGATCATAAGGGACAACCATCCGGACCCTGCCGCAGCCGAACTGATGGTGCTGGACCTGTACCGGCGCAAGCTTCTGCGCCTCTACGTGCCCAACCGCTATCGATCGATGACAGCGGGAGCCCGGCAGCGGTGGGTGGCTGCCCATGCCGGCTTCGTGGAACACTTCATTCCCGAACGGCTGGAGGCGGAGTTGGCCTTTCCGTTCCGGCAGCGCTCGCAGCTGGTCAGAACCCGGGATGTCGACGGCCTGTTGAAGCTGGCGGACACCGAGGAAGCGCTGAAGGCGACCGCCCGTGCCCTTTTGCTCCAGCTGGATGGCGAATCAGTGTCTTTCGGGCTGGAATTCCAACCGTCAGCCAGCTATGAATCGGCCAGGGTGGTGGCGCGTGCCCGCGGGACGGCTGAAGAACTCAGCTTTGACGTCAGGCACGACGTCGGCGGGTACCGTGCCGTACTGCCCCGGAGCGAGCTCGCCAAGCTCGGCAGCGTGCTGGTGGATCTGTTCGTGCTGCTCAGGCTGGATGGACTGGATGGTCCGGCCCGCAGGGTGGAGGCACCGGAGCAGGGGCTTCCGGTCTTCTCGGAAGGCTTCCGCGCTTACGCCACCGTGCACGGAAACCTAAGCCTGGACCAGCGCCGCTAGGTGCGGCTTACCTTCCACGCGGCGGCACCGTAGGAATAGAAGTGGGAAGCACCGGTTGACGCCGGTCCATACCTCAGGCCGCAATCCCCCGGGCGGTCTCCTCCAGCACTTCCCGGAACGCCAGGATGGCCGGCCGGTTGGCCGAGGCGCGGCGGGCGGATGTGAACACCGTCCGGCGGGGAAGCCCGGGCAAGTGGAGCAATCTGCAGGTTGTGTCCCGGCCCGTCCACACCAGATCGGGCATGAACGCCACCGCATTGCCGGATTCGATAAGCCGGATTTGCGCCTGGAGGTCAGCCGTTTCGTACCGCACATCAGGCTCAAAGCCAGCCTGGCGGCAAGCCTGTTCTGCCCAGTGCCGGGAGGCTGCGCCATGCGGCTCCATCACCCAGGGCAGAGTGCGGGCGTCATCCACGGACGCAACTGTTGTTCCCTCCAACGGAGCTGGCGGCACCGCCAACCGGATGGCGTCGGTGGTCAGTTTCTTGCGGTCAAGTTCCGTGTGGTGTGGTGCCGCGTGGCCGGGATACTGCTCGGCCACCACCAGGTCGAAGCCCCGCGCCCACGTCTCGTACAGCGCCGTCTCCGGTTCGCGCTGAACCATTTCTATCCGCACGTCCGGGTACTGCTGCCGCATGGCAGTGAGGGCCTCCGGCAGCAAGGCAAGCGCCGCGGACTGGAACACCGCCAGCCGGACGGTTCCGGTAACCGTGGTCAGCGAGGTGGCCAGATCGGTTTCGGCCTGTTCAAGGGTGGAGAGCAGGGATTCGGTGTGCCCCACGAGGATTTCTGCCTGCGGAGTGAGCTGCACCCGCCGCCCCACCTTGCGCAGGAGCGGAACACCCGCTTCCCTTTCCAGCAGGGTTAGCTGCTGGGATACGGACGAAGGGCTCAAGTTCAACGCGGCAGCCGCTTCGGCCAGTGTCCCGCGGACTTTGACCTCGCGCAGCAGCCGCAGCCTGCGGACATCCAGCACAGCCCCTCCAATCATCAATAAAACCAATGATTATTAGTCGGAAAAGATCGCTTTTACTTCACGGATTCTAGTTCCATACTGGTCCTAAATGAGCATTGCATCTACGTTGAAGGGACTGATGCTGCCGTGACCGATGTCCTGAAGCACGCTCCGATGCCAACCACTCAGTTGGCTGAAGAGCAAAGAGCCGGCCTCGCCGCCGACTCAATCAAGCTGGTGCGCCACTGGCTGACCGAGGCGGAAAAAATTCCTGCCGATGCCTCCGCGCGGCAGTTGGCCGGCGTGCTGAACGATCCGGACGGGCTGGACTTCACCGTCGGCTTCGTTGACGGAGTGATCCGGCCGGAGGACTTGAGCGTCGCCGCCCGGAACCTGGCCGTACTGGCGCCGAAGGTGCCGTCCTTCCTGCCCTGGTACATGCGGGCAGCCGTCCGCGTTGGCGGCAGCATGGCACCCGTCCTTCCGCAGGTGGTCATCCCGGTGGCCCGCCGGGTGCTGCGCGAAATGGTGGGCCACCTGATTGTGGACGCAACCGATGCCAAGCTGGGACCGGCGATCGCCAAGATCCGCCACGATGATGTCCGGCTCAATATCAATCTGCTGGGGGAGGCCGTGCTGGGCGGCCGCGAGGCGGAGCGCCGGCTCGAAGGCACCAAACGCCTGCTGGCCCGCGACGACGTGGACTACGTCTCCATCAAGGTCTCCTCGACCGTGGCTCCCCACTCGCACTGGGCCTTCGACGAGGCGGTGGAGCACGTCGTCGAAAGCCTGACGCCGCTGTACCGGCAGGCCGTGGAGTCTCCGAAACGCAAGTTCATCAACCTGGACATGGAAGAGTACAAGGACTTGGAAATGACCATGGCGGTCTTCACCAAGATCCTGGACAAGCCTGAATTCGAGCAGCTGGAAGCGGGCATCGTGCTGCAGGCCTACCTGCCGGACGCGCTCAAAGCCATGATCCGGCTGCAGGAATGGGCCGCGTCCCGCCGGGCCCGGGGCGGAGCCGGAATCAAGGTGCGTGTGGTGAAGGGCGCCAACCTGCCCATGGAACAGGTGGAAGCCTCGCTGCACGGCTGGCCGCTGGCAACCTGGGGAACCAAACAGGATTCGGACACCCACTACAAGCGCGTCCTCAACTACTCCCTGCACCCGGACCGGATCGGCAACGTGCGCATCGGCGTTGCCGGGCACAACCTCTTCGACGTCGCTTTCGCCTGGCTGCTGGCCAAGCAGCGCGGCGTGGAAGCGGGCATCGACTTCGAGATGCTGCTGGGCATGGCGCAAGGCCAGGCCGAGGCCGTCAAGAAGGACGTCGGATCTCTGCTGCTCTACACGCCGGTGGTGCACCCGGGCGAGTTCGACGTGGCCATCGCCTACCTGATCCGCCGGCTGGAAGAAGGCGCCAGCGGCGAGAACTTCATGTCCGCCGTCTTCGAACTCAGCAAGAACGAGCGCCTTTTCGAGCGGGAAAAGCAGCGTTTTTTGGCATCATTGGAATCGCTCGACGACGACGTGCCGGAGCCGAACCGGAGGCAGGACCGCAGCAAGACGGAGCCGCCCCGGCCCATTGATTCCTTCGACAACATCCCGGACACCGACCCGTCGCTGCCCGCCAACCTGGCCTGGGGCCGGGAGATCTTGGCGCGTGTGCCGGAGTCCACGCTCGGCATCGACACTATTGCGGCAGCCGGAATTGATGATGAGCCGGGCTTGGAGCAGGTGATCTCCACGGCGGTGGAGCAGGCCAAGAGCTGGGGCGCGATGACCGGAGCCCAGCGGGCCGAGGTCCTGCACAAGGCGGGCGACAAGCTCAGCGCCTACCGCGCCAGGCTGCTCGAAGTGATGGCTGCCGAAGCCGGAAAAACTCTGGACCAGGGCGACCCGGAGGTTTCCGAAGCTGCCGACTTCGCCCACTTCTACGCCGAGCTGGCCCGCAAGCTCGACCACGTGGACGGCGCCCGGTTCGTCCCCGCCAAGCTGACCGTTGTCACCCCGCCGTGGAACTTCCCGACGGCGATCCCCGCCGGAGGTGTCCTGGCAGCACTTGCCGCAGGCTCCGCCGTCGTCATCAAACCCGCCAAGCAGGCGGCCCGAACCGGTGCGGTAATGGTGGAGGCGCTGTGGGAAGCTCTGGACGAGGCGGGCGTACCGCGCGATGTGCTGCAGCTGGTGCAGCTAAGCGAACGGGAACTGGGGAAGCAGCTGATCTCGCACCCCGAGGTGGACCGCGTAATCCTCACCGGCGCCTACGAGACCGCGGAACTGTTCCGCTCCTTCCGTCTTGATTTGCCGCTGCTGGCCGAAACGTCGGGCAAGAACGCGATCATTGTCACGCCCAGCGCCGACTTCGACCTGGCCGCCAAGGATGTTGCCTACTCCGCGTTCGGCCATGCCGGGCAGAAATGCTCCGCGGCCTCGCTGGTGATCCTGGTGGGCTCCGCCGCCACCTCGCCACGCTTCCGCAACCAATTGGTGGACGCGGTCACCTCGATGAAGGTGGGCTATCCGCAGGATCCGGCCACCCAGATGGGCCCGGTGATCGCCCCGGCCGAAGGCAAGCTGCTGGACGGGCTGACCACGCTGGGGCCCGGCGAGAACTGGCTGCTCCGGCCCGAACAGCTGGACGGGACCGGGAAGCTCTGGAGTCCGGGCGTGCGCACCGGGGTGCAGCGCGGATCGCGCTACCACCTGACGGAGTTTTTCGGACCGATCCTGGGTGTCATGACCGCCGAGACGCTGGAAGAAGCGGTGGCCATGACCAACGACATCGAGTACGGCCTGACGTCGGGGCTGCATTCGCTGGACCCGGACGAGCTGGACTACTGGCTGCAGAACATTCAGGCCGGCAACCTCTATGTGAACCGCGGTATCACCGGCGCCATTGTGCGGCGCCAACCCTTCGGCGGCTGGAAGAAGTCCTCGGTGGGCGCCGGAACCAAGGCCGGGGGGCCGAACTATCTGGTCGGGCTCGGCGACTGGGAGACAGCGCCGTCGACGGCCACCGCGGACGTTGACGGCGCGGCGGCGAAGCTGCTGGAGGCGGCTCGGCGCGCGGGCCAGGCGCTGTCCGGCGAGGAGCTGGCCGTGCTGGAACGTTCGCTGCGTTCGGACGCAGCGGCGTGGGAGGACGAATTCGGTGCGGCCAGGGACGTATCCGCCCTGACCGCCGAGCGCAACGTGTTCCGCTACCTGCCGGTTCCGGTTACCGTCCGGCTGTCCGACGGCGAACCGCTGGCCAAGCTGATCCGCGTGCTGGCCGCCGGCGTGCGGGCCGGCTCAGAGGTGGCCGTCTCGACCGCCGTCGAGCTTCCCGCCGCGTTGAAGGCCGTCGCCACTGAGCTCGGGCTGTCGGTGACGGTGGAGGACGACGCCGGCTGGCTGGCCCGGGTGCCTGGCCTCGGCGCCGGGCGCATCCGGTTGATCGGAGGCGAGGCCAAAGCGCTCGCCATCGCTACCGGCGGGAGGCCGGACGTGGCGGTCTATGCCCATGACGTGACCGAAGCCGGCCGCGTGGAAATGCTGCCGTTCCTGCACGAGCAGGCCGTCAGCATCACCGCGCACCGCTTCGGCACGCCCAACCACCTTTCCAGCGGCCTGATTTAGCCGGTTCCGGCCCACGCGGGCGGCGGCGTGTTTACGCGGCCGCCCGCGTTTGCGGCTCCTGCTCAGCGAATGCGGCGTGCCCAGCCCGCCGCATGCAGTGCGAGCACGCCGGCGATGATGAGCAAACCGGCGAAGGTTATGTTGGGGGCCAGCGTCGAGACCATCACGAACCAAGGGAACCCGTTGGGCCCGATGCCCTCCGTCCCCAGGTAATCCATCTGGATGACATACGGAGCGACAGAACCCCAGGCACCAAAGACGGTGAGCCCCACGCCCAGCATCCACAGCGCCACCAGGAAGGGATTGATCTTCCAGCGCGCCGCGGAAGGGCCCTCCGGCCGGACCGGCAGTACCGCATCCGGCGGAATGACTTCTGCAATCGCGCTGGACTGGGCAGCACTGCCGCCGGCCGGTTCGGCTGGTGTGGCGCGGAATGCGGCGGCGGCCCGGGCATCCCGGGCAAGATCGGACGTGGTATCCACAGTGGGTTGGGCCGCGGTGGGTTTGACGGCGGCCGGCTGGGACGGGCCGGGCCGGGCTCCGGGCGCCGGAATGTCCCGCGCCTCGCCGCCCCGCTGGTAGATCGAGTCGTACCGCTGGTCGAACTGTGATGCTGACATGGTCCCCCTTCTGGCCGGCTTTGCTTGAATCTACCGGACGCCGGGCAACGCTGTTAGGCTGTGCGGCATGGGAATTCTGATTTTCGCGTAACCAGGTCCTGGACCGGTCACACCGACAACCAAACAGGCTTGCTGAGGCTGGACCTCGCGAGTGGTTCCCTGAATCCCGCCCCTGCTCCGCCCGGATGTGCTCCGGGCCTGGTGGCGTCTGGGCATCGACGGCTGATCCGGCGGACCAGTTTCCAGCAGGCTCCTGAAATACCGAAGGAGAGCCATGACTGACATCGATCCGCGGGCGCCCAAGCCCGCCGAGTCCCCTGAACTGCACATCCATCTCGCTCCTGCTGCAGCGGCCAAGTTGACCGACGAGCAGCAAGCCCGGTTGGTCTCCAAGCGCGGCACCAACGCCGGAGATCTGGCCGGCTGGCACAGCATCGGCAACAGCCACAAGCCGAACCACGCCAGCGGCAGGCAGGGCCCGCCGGAGAAAAAGGTCCGCTGGTAACGCCTGCCCGCGAGAGCTCCGGCCAGTGCCCCGGTGGAAGGTCCCGCCGGGGCACTGCCCTGTTTAACGCAGCCCGGTGAGGCGGAGGTGGTCCGGTGCGCGGGCCAGTGCGCGCCTTATAGGGTGGCAGGAGAGGGAGCCCAAAACGGGCAAAACCACGGGAGGAACAGCATGAGGCCCGATGTGCGGCGGATGTGGCTCATCCAGGCGGGAAACGTCCTGCAGTTCGCCATCGCGGCAGGCATCACCGTCGTGGCCGTCGACACCATGACGGCGTTCTCGGTGGGCGCCCGGCAGGAGCCCGAGGCAGGCGGCGCCATCGCCGTCATATCCCTGGCCGGCGCGCTCGCCGTCGTCGTGCTGGCGATCTTCGGGTACCGCTGGACAGCGCGCGGCGAGCGGTACGCGCCGCTGTTCGGAGTGCTCGGCTGGGCCGTGCTGTGGCTTCCGCTCAGTCTGACGCTCGGCCTGGCCGGCGACAACGGGGTTGGCCTTGCCTATCTGGCCACGCTGGTGTGCGGCGCCGGCATTGTGCTGTCGCTCGTGGCCCTGGGCAGCAAGAAGCCGCGCTGACCGCCTCCATCGACGCGTGCCCGGCGGGCGCAAGGCCTATCGGGAGCTGCCTTCGCGGCGCCCTCCCTCCAGGCGCCGGTGGAGGCGCAGGTCAGGCCGTGTCTTTGCGGGCCGTTTACAAGCCCCGGGTCTCGTCGCGCCGGATGGTCTCACCCGTGTTCGGATCCTGCACGCGGCGGCTTTCGGTCACCCGGTGTTCGCGGCGCGGAGCGGCCAGAATGAGGGAGACAATGAGGCCGAGGACGCCAACGCCCATCAGGATCCAGCCGACCAGCGTCAGGTCGATGAAATTTACGACGTCGGCAACGGCGAAGGCCAGGATTGCGCCGATGGCAATCAAAGCGATGGATGATCCGATTCTCATAGCCAGGAGCTCCTTCGGGTTGGCGGCCAGCGCAGCCACTGCTGCATGCCGGCCGTCGGACAGGAAGTACGCGGTGCAATTGTCAGCATACTTGCTGTCGGGAGGAACGGGCCGCAACCGGTGACTTACGCTTAAGGCCGGAACACCATCACCATGCTGATTGCTCCAGGAGGGTTTGTGGCCAAAGGACGGAAAATCAACCCAGCCATGCGGGTCGCCGCCGATGCGGCTTTCGACAAGCAGGGCAACCCCAAGCCGGGCGTGACGACGGCCATCATGAAGGCGCTGGACGTCCAGCGGCCGCTGGTGCTGGCCAATCTGGACCGGCTGCGGCGGAGGAACCCTGACGCAACCCCGGCCGAGCTGGCCGCGAAGCTGGAGAAAAACTACTTGTCAACGGTGACTGCCGGCGGGGCAGCGGTCGGCGCCACCGCCGTCGTGCCGGGTGTGGGCACAGTGGCCGCGCTGGGTCTGTCCGCGGCGGCAACTGTCGGCTTTCTGGAAGCCACGGCGCTCTTCGCCCAGTCCATTGCGGAACTGCACGGCATCGACGTCGAGAACCCCGAGCGCGCGCAGGCCATGGTGATGGCCATCCTGATGGGCGACGAAGGCAGTTCGCTCATCAAGGAGTTCGCCGGACAGGCTGGCGGCCGCGGCGGCAACCCGGCCCGTGCCTGGGGGAGCGCGGTGGGCAGCAGCATGCCCTCCGGTATGGTCAGCTCCCTGGTGGACAGCCTCAAGAAACGGTTCCTGGCCAAGCTGCTGGCCAAACAGGGCACGGCGATGCTGGGCCGCGCGGTTCCATTTGGCATTGGTGCGGCCGTGGGCGGGGCCGGCAACCACGTCATGGGCCGGCGCGTCATTGGCGCCACCCGAACCGCCTTTGGTGAACCGCCGCTGGTGCTGCCGATGTCCCTCGTGGAGGATTTGACCGACAACCGGTACCGGCTGGGCGAGCTCCCGGCAGTGCCTGGCCGGCTGACCACCAGGATGCTGGAAAAGCTGCCCGGGCGGAAGCGGAAGGGGCCGGGGGCCGTTGAGGCGGCCCGCCACGACAAAGATGGCCGCGACCGCCCGGCCGGCGGATCGGGCGAGGGGACCGTGCCGTGACAACGGGCAGTCCGGCTGCGGGTGGACCGGTCGATGACGGGACCATGCCGTGACAGCGGGCCGGGCAGTCGCCGGCGGTGAGCCGGGCCGGGCAGCCGGCCCCGGTGTCCAGCCGGGAATCGATCTGAACAGCGATCTCGGGGAATCGGTTGACGGGCAGCTGATGGGCGACGACGAGGCGATGTTTCCGCTGATCACCAGCGCCAACATCGCCTGCGGCTACCACGCCGGCGACGACGAGACCATGCTGGCCAGCTGCCGCCGCGCTGTCGAGCACGGCGTGGCGGTGGGCGCGCACGTCTCCTATCAGGACCGGGCCGGGTTCGGCCGCCGATCCCTGGACGTTCCGCCGGCCGAGCTGACCGCCGGGGTGGCTTCCCAGTTGGCTGCCCTCGACCGGATCGCCCGAAGCGCGGGGGCGCGGATCGGGTACGTGAAGCCGCACGGTGGGCTGTACAACCGGATAGTCCATGACCGCCTCCAAGCTGCGGCAGTCGTGGAAGCCATCGGGTCCTTCGACCCGCGGCTCCCGGTCCTGGGATTGCCCGGTTCCGTCGTGCTCGAACTGGCGGCCGGCGCCGGACTGCCGGTGTTCCGGGAGGCTTTCGTGGACCGTGGCTACCGGTCCGACGGGACGCTGATTCCCCGCGGTGAGGCCGGCGCCCTGCTGGAAGACCTTGAGCAGATTGCCGACCGGGCCGTGGACTTCGCCCGCAGCGGTGCGGCCGATTCGCTCTGCGTGCACGGCGATACCCCGGGCGCAGTGGAGATGGCGCGGCTGGTCCGCCAACGGCTGTCCGCCGCGGGCATCTCCGTCCGCCCCTTCACCGCGGCCGGGAGCGCGGCCGGCAATGTCCCGGGCGGCACCGGCGATCCCCGCCCGCCCGGCACGTCACCTGCTCCTTTCGAGGCCGGAACCGCTGGACGGTAGGGTGCGGATCCTGACCTTCGGTCCTGGCGCTTTGCTCGCCGAATTCGAGACCCTCGACGAAGTCCTGGCCCGCTTCAGCGCCCTCTCGACTGCGCCGCTCCCAGGGGTGATGGAACTGGTGCCTGCTGCCCGCACGCTGCTGGTGACCTTTGAGGACCCGGCGGTCCCCGACGTCGTCCGCCGCTGGCTGGAACACACGGCACCGCACGACGCCGGTGCGCGCACCACCGGTGACGAGGTCACCGTGGAGGTGGACTACTCCGGAGAGGACCTGCCGGAGGTGGCCCGGCTGTTGGGCGTGAGCGAGGCCGACGTGGTCCGGCGGCATCAACAGTGCGGCTGGACTGCCGCTTTCACTGGCTTCGCGCCGGGTTTTGCCTACTTGGTGACACCCGAAAATCCGCTGCAGGTGCCCCGGCTGGCCGAACCTCGCACCCGGGTACCGGCCGGATCGGTGGCGTTGGCCGGCGAATTCAGCGGCATTTACCCCACCGCGTCACCGGGCGGCTGGCGATTGATCGGCAGGACCGAGGCGAGGTTGTGGGACCCGGCACGGGAGCAGCCGGCGCTGATTGCGCCGGGAACGCGCGTGCGCTTCAAGGAGGTGTAGCCGGTGATTACTGTTCTCAAGGCCGGACCGCAGCTGCTGGTGCAGGATCTGGGACGGCCCGGTCACGCGGCGATTGGGCTGAGTCCGTCAGGTGCATTGGACGCACGGGCGCTGCGCACCGCCAACCGGCTGGTGGGAAACCCTGAACCCGCGGCGGGGCTGGAGCTTTTGCTGGGCGGCGCCGTTCTGCAGTTCGAGGGCGAGACGGTGGTGGCGGTGGCGGGAGCCTCGGGGCGGCTGGCCGTGACCGGGCACGGCGCAGCAGTCGCGGCCGCGGCACCTGCGGGTGCGCCGGAACCGTACCGCCCCTTCCGCGTCCGGGCGGGCCAGCGGCTGGAGATCGGCCAGGCTGAGTCCGGACTGAGGTACTACCTGGCGGTGGCCGGCGGCATCACGGCCCCGACCACGATGGGATCGGCGGCCACCGATCTGCTCGCCGGGATGGGGCCGGCGCCGCTGCGGGACGGGGACGTGCTGAAGACCGGTGACGCCTTCCGGAGCACGGGAACCGGTCCGAACGTCACTGCAGCGCTCGCGGGCCCTGGGGAAGGGGCCGGCGCCGGTTCCGGCTGGACACCGGTGCCTCTGCCGCCGGCCGGTCCCCTGGCGGTGCGGATCCACCCGGGGCCCCGGCTGGATTGGTTCACCCCTGACGCGCGGCAGCGCCTGGCGCTGGGTCGGTGGACCGTCAGCACGGAAAGCAACCGGATCGGCCTGCGCCTGCTCGGCCAGCCGCTGCAGCGCCTGGAGGACCGCGAGTTGCCCAGCGAAGGAATGGTCACCGGCGCGGTGCAGGTGCCGCCGTCGGGCTTGCCCACAGTGTTCCTGGCCGACCACCCGGTGACCGGCGGATACCCGGTGCCCGCCGTGGTTGAACCGGCGGACCTCCCGCTGCTCGCGCAGGCCCGGCCGGGTCAAAGGATCCGTTTCCTCTGGGTGGGCTGAAGCCTCCGGCAGCTACCCGAAGACCGCGCTCGCCACGGTGAAGATCGCCAGCCCCGCCAGCGAGCCGACAACGGTGCCGTTGATCCGGATGAACTGCAGGTCCCGGCCCACCTGGAGTTCGATCTTGCGGGACGTCTCCTGGGCGTCCCAGTGTTCCACCGTTTCGGTGATGACGCTGGCAATCTGCGACCGGTAGGTCCGGACCATGTACCCGGCAGCTTCCTCGATCCAGCCGTCGATCTTGGCCGCCAGCTCCACATCCGTCGCCAGCCGGTGGCCGAAGTCCGCCACCGCGCGCTTGAAGGCCAGGCTCAACTCACTCTGCGGGTCCTCGACTGCCTCCAGCAGCGCGGTCTTCAGCGTCTCCCACGTGCGGGTGGCCAGCGCCCGCACTTCCGGGTCGCCCAAGGCGTTGTGCTTGATCGCTTCCACCCGCTCCATCATCTCGGGATCATGCTGCAGGTCCTTCGCCAGCGAGTTCAGGTAGGTGTCCAACTGCTGGCGCATCGGATGGTCCGGGTCGTCCTGCACCGCGTTGATGAACTTGTACAGCTCCAGATGGACTTTGTCGCCGACCAGCGAATCCACGAACTGCGGGACCCAGGTCGGCGAGCGGTCCGCGACCAGCCGTGCCACCGTCTCCTGGTTGTCCAGCACCCAGTCACCGGCCCGCTCCAGCAGCAGATCCACCAGCTTCAGGTGGTGGCCGTCGCGCAGCACATGCTCGGCCAGCCGGCCCAACGGCGGTCCCCACGGGGGGTCCAGCAGATGCCGGCGGGCCAGTGATTCGATCAGTTGCTGCACATCCTCGTCGTTGAGCACCTGCAGGGCGCCGCGGATCGCCGTCGCGCCCTCGCGGGCCACACGTTCGGTGTTTTGCGGACGTTCCAGCCAGAGTCCGGTCTTTGCCGTGATGCCGAGCGAGCCGATTTTGGCCTTCACCACGTCCTCGGCCAGGAAATTCTCTTCCACGAACTGGCCCAGGCTTGCGCCGATCTGGTCCTTGCGCCGCGGGATGATGGCGGTGTGCGGGATCTTCAGCCCCATCGGATGTTTGAACAGGGCGGTGACGGCAAACCAGTCCGCCAGTGCCCCCACCATCCCGCCTTCGGCCGCGGCCCGGACATAGCCCAGCCACGGGTAGCGGTCCTGCAGTGCGAAGGACACCACGAAGACCACGGCCAAAACCAGCAGCAACCCGGTGGCCAGCATCTTCATCCGGCGGAGCCCGGCGGCACGGACACTGTCCGGCACCACGGCGATCCGGCTTTCTCCGCCGCTGGGCGAACTGCCGGTCACGTTTCCGGCCGTGCGTGTCCCCGTGTCTCTGTCCGCCGTTTCAGAGGCGACGCCGCCGCCCGCCTGAATGCCCATGTTGCCTCCGAAGCCGAATCGCTGAACGATCATTGTTCGTTCACCCGTCAGTCAACCCTACGGCGGGTCAGGTTGTCCGGTCATCGCGTACCGTGAAAATATGCAGCAGAGGATCTACGCGCACCGCGGTTCCAGCGAGCAGTATGCGGAGAACACCCGGGCCGCCTACCTGCAGGCCATCGCCGACGGCGCCGACGGGATCGAGTGCGACGTGCACCTGACCCGGGACCGCCGGCTGGTCTGCTTCCACGACTTCACCCTGGACCGCACCTCCACCGGCACTGGGAACATTTCCGACCACACGCTGGACGAGCTGTTGCAGCTGGACGTCAGCTCCTGGAAGGGTGTGCCGATTCCGCCGGAGTACGGCGGCACCGCCGACCAGCTGGTGACGCTGGACGACCTGGTGGACATCATCCGCGGTGCCGGACGTCCGCTGGGCCTGGCGGTGGAGCTCAAGCACCCCAGCCCCTATGGGCAGGAACTGGAAGACGAGCTGCTCAGGTACCTGATGGCGGAGGGCTGGGATCCGGAGACCTCCCGGCTGGACAACATCCAGATGAGCTTCATGAGCTTCCACCCGGAGGCGGTGAAGTACCTGACCGAGCACGTGCCCGGCCAGTATCTGTGCCAGCTGCTGGACGACATCGACGCCGAAGAACTCAAAGCCAGCCTGATGATGGGCGAACTGGCCGTCGGTGCTGTCGCGGGCCTGCTGCGGCGGGCGCTGTCCGAAGGTGAAGGGCTGGTCGAAGAGCAGCGGGTCGGCATAGCCGGACCGGGCGTGGACTACGTGCGCTCGCATCTGCCACTGGTCCGCCGCTGGCGGGATGCCGGGATGCAGTTCCGCATCTGGACAGTCGACGATCCGCAGGACGTGGAGCTGTGTCGCGAGCTGGGCTTTGCGGAAATCACGACCAACCGGCCGGTGGAGGTCCGCCGGCAACTGCAGGCCGCCTTGGCTTAGGAAACTGCTGCTGCCGTAACCGCGCCCCGTGTGGTTGAGTGGGTAAATGGCATCTCCCATTGAGGACTACGCACTCATATCGGATCTGCACACGGGAGCCTTGGTGTCCCGGTCCGGGAGCATGGACTGGCTCTGCCTCCCTCGCTTTGACTCGCCCTCAACCTTCGCTGCAATCTTGGGCAATCCTGGTCACGGCCGCTGGCTGCTGGCGCCGGACGGTGCGCATGCCGGCACCAGCGAACCGACGGGTTCCGGGGAACACGGCGCACCGAGTGACGACCCGCTGGAAGCCTCTCGCCGCCAGCCGCCGGTCTCCACCCGGCAACAGAATGACGCGGTGTCGGCGGCCCCGGAGAGCCCGGCACCGGAGAGCCCGGCTCCGGAGCGCCCGGCCCCGGAGGATCCTAAGCGGTCCGCCACGGACGAGGCCAAAAGGGCTGCCGGTGTGGGAGCCGCGGCCGAGGAAGCGGGGCAAGCCGGCGACGCGGCCGGCACCACCGAAGCCGGTGCCTCCGTGGCACCCGCCGGTGCCACCGACGCACCTGCGGCAGGCCCGGGATCCGCAGAGTCCACCACCACTGACGCCCTGCACGGCGGCAACAGCGTCAGGGCGTCGGCACCGGCCGGGACTGGAAACCACCGCCCAGGCGCAGCGGCCGCCGCCGGGCCGGCAACGGCGCCGTCCGCCGTCGTCGTTGAACGGGGCTACATAGAGTCGACGTTTGTGCTGCAGACGCGGTGGAAGAGCGGGACCGGCGAGGCGCTGGTCACCGAATTCATGCCGGTGGGTGACCGCAGAGCCTCACTGGTGCGGCGCATCGAAGGCCTTTCAGGCGAAATGACCATACGCCAGGAGCTGGTCATGCGGTTCCACTACGGCGACGTTGTTCCGTGGGTGAACCGCGTGCACGACGAGGCCACCGGCAAGGAAGCCATTGTGGCCATCGCCGGCCCGGACGCTTTGGTGCTGCACGGGGAGCACCTGCCGCGTGCAGCGAACCGCAGGCACGCCGGCGAGTTCACGGTCCGGGCCGGGGAGACGGTCGACTTTGAACTGTGCTGGTTCCCGTCCCACCGGACGGTCCCTTCGGTGATCGACGTCGACGCGGCACTGGAGGAAACGGTGCAGTACTGGCAGGACTGGTGCTCCCGTTTTCCACCGCAGGGGGAGTACCACGGCATCGTCAAACGATCCTTGCTGGTGCTGCGGGCCATGACGCACGAGGACACCGGCGGAATCGTCGCCGCGCCGACCACTTCGTTGCCGGAATCCTTCGGCGGTGAGCGGAACTGGGACTACCGCTACGTCTGGCTGCGCGACGCGGCGCTGACGCTCGAATCGATGATGACCCACGGCTACGAAGACGAGGCACTGCAGTGGCGCAACTGGCTGCTGCGCGCGGTGGCCGGCGATCCGGAAGACCTGCAGATCATGTACGGAGTGGCCGGCGAGCGTGATCTCGAGGAACGCATCATCCAGCACCTGCCCGGCTATGAAGGCTCGGCGCCGGTGCGGGTGGGCAATGGTGCGGTAGGCCAGTACCAGGCGGATGTGATCGGCGAGGTCATGGTGGCGCTGGAGAAGCTGCGCAACCTGGGCGGTACCGAGGACCACTTCTCGTGGCCACTGCAGAAGGCGATGCTGCACTACATCGAGAAGCACTTCGACCAGAAAGACCAGGGCATCTGGGAGATGCGCGGCCAGCGGCGGTACTTCACGCACTCCCGGGTGATGATGTGGGCGGCCTTTGACCGCGGCGTGCGGGCGGTGAAGGAGCACGGACTGGACGGCAAAGTTGTCCGCTGGGCAGAACTGCGGGACCGGCTGCGCGAGGAGATCATGGAGCACGGCTTCAACCGGGAAATCAACTCCTTCACCCAGACCTACGACAGTGCCGAGGTGGATGCCTCGCTGCTGGTGCTGCCGCAGGTGGGCTTTGTGAAGTACGACGACGACCTGATGCTGGGCACTGTCGCCCGCTTGGAGCAGGAGCTGGTGGACGCGAACGGGCTGATCCTGCGCTACCGGACCGAGTCGGGCCTGGACGGGCTGGCTCCGGGCGAACACCCGTTCCTGGCCTGCTGTTTCTGGCTGGTGGAACAGTACGCGCGCTCCGGGCGGATCGGCGATGCGCGCGACCTGATGGACCGGCTGGTGGGTTACGCGAACGACCTGGGACTGATGGCCGAGGAGTACGACACGGTGAACAAGCGGATGGCCGGCAACTTCCCGCAGGCGTTCTCGCACCTGGCGCTGATCCGTGCGGCGGACGCGATCAACGGCCACGCGCAGGAAGCAGTGTAGGCCAGCCCCGTTGCAGGTTGCACCCGGGTAACCGACGGCGGTGTCCGCCCCGCGCGGGCGCGCCGCCCGTGCCCGGCTACTGTAGATGGGTGAAGTTTCTCGAGTCTCCGGCCGTGAAGGTGGGGCTGTCCATCTCCATTGCCACCGGGCTGTACGGGGTCTCCTTCGGCGCGCTGTCCGTGGCCTCGGGCCTCGACCTCTGGCAAACGATGGTGCTGAGCTTGCTGCTGTTCAGTGGCGGCTCCCAGTTCGCGTTTATCGGTGTGATCAGCGGCGGCGGAACCGGTATGGCCGCGATGACCGCGTCCGCCCTGCTGGGCATCCGCAACGGCATCTACGGCATGCAGATGAACGCCCTGGTTTCGCCGCGCCGCTGGCGTCGCCCGCTGGCAGCCCACGTGACCATCGACGAATCCACCGCCACCGCCTCCGGCCAGGAGGATCCCGGCGAGCAGCGGCGCGGTTTCTGGACGGCCGGGGTAGGCATATTCCTGTTGTGGAATATCTTCACCCTGGCGGGGGCGCTGGCGGGCAACGCGCTGGGCGACCCGAAGCAGTGGGGTTTGGACGGGGCCGCCGTGGCTGCCTTCCTGGCGCTGCTCTGGCCGCGGCTCAAGGGCAAGGAGCCGGCCGCCATCGCGGTCGTGTGCGCACTCGCCACACTGATCGCCGTGCCGTTCGTGCCCAGCGGAGTCCCGATCCTGGTGGCAGCGGCTGTTGCGGCAGCCATCGGCTGGTTCACGCACCAAGCAATCCCGGCCGGGATGGCGCCAGACATCGAACCCTACGATGAACCCTATTCCGAGCACGACGGCCCCCACACCCTCGCGGATTCAGCACCCAGAGACGCCGGCCGGGACCGGGATGGCACTGCCGGCGGAAAGGAGGCACCGTGAGCCTGTGGATCTGGATCCTGGCTGCCTGCGTCATCTCCTACCTGACCAAGCTGGCCGGCTATTTGGTGCCCGCCGCCTGGATGAAAAACCAGCGGATGTCCCGCATTGCCGCCACCATGACCATCGGCCTGCTCGCGTCGCTGACCGTGGTCAACAGCTTTTCCACCGGCCAGCAGTTGGTGCTTGACGCCCGGCTCGGGGCCTTGCTGGCCGCTGCCGTTGCGTTGGTGCTGCGTGCGCCCTTCCTGGTAGTGGTCATCGCCGGGGCCGCCGCGGCCGCGCTGCTGCGCCTGGCCGGGTGGGGATAGCCCCGCGGCGCCCATCCTCAGGGCGGCTTCCTGCGGCCGCTTGAAGCAGATTGACGACGGCGGTGCACACC